>JANNVF010000124.1:0-2513 GCA_031414315.1 Hyphomonadaceae bacterium
CCCGCGCGGGCAAACGCGATGAGCGCGAGTGTGGCCGGCGCGCCGGCGTCATCGGGGCTGTCCTTGGCGGCTTGCGTGGCCGCAGACTCCGCCGCATCGAGCAAGGGCTGAGAGATATCCTG
Organism: Hyphomonadaceae bacterium; assembly: GCA_031414315.1. GTDB lineage: Bacteria > Pseudomonadota > Alphaproteobacteria > Caulobacterales > Aquidulcibacteraceae > VFBF01. Next base: position 123 of record JANNVF010000124.1, read on the forward strand.
CACCGTCGCGGTCGTGGCCTGCAGGTAGAGCGCGCGCGCATCACGGGCGCGGACTTCGCCGTTCTTCGGCGCCAGCTTCACCGCATCGACGATCGCTTCGTGGGCTTCCGCCAGCCGCTTGTCCCGCGCCGGGCCGCGCGGCAGGCTTTCGGCCGCGCGCAACACCGCGAAAGAGCGCGAACTGGCGGACGCCGCCATCGTCTGCGTCACACCCATGAGCATCACGGCTGAGGCGGCGACCGCGAACGCGGCCGTCGCCATCAGCGGCGCCTCAACGAATGTAATAGGTCTGATAGAGTTCACTGTAGTAGTCCGGCTTGTCGTACACGAGGCGCGACACGAGACCGGACTCTACGCCCGCAAGCACCACTCCGGCGATGGTGGCGCCATGCGCCTGGAGCTGGTCGATCGCGTTGCGCACCACCGGCGTGGGTGTCTTGCCCCAACGGACCACCATCAGCACCGAGTCCGCGATGGCGCCAAGCACCCGCGTATCGGACACCGGAAGCACCGGCGCGCTGTCGAGGATGATCACGTCGTAGCGCGAGCGCAACGCTTCGATCAGCGACCGCATGGCGTCGGAGCCGAACAGGTCGCGTGGCGTGAATTCGGCCTGCGCGAGCGGGACGATATCGACACCCGAACCCGGATCCTTCTGGATCACGTCGTTGAGCGTGGCGGTGCGGAACAGCACTTCCGTCAGGCCCTTCTCCACTTCGAGACCGATGCAATGCGTGGCCGAGCGGCGGCGAAGATCGCAGTCGACGAGCACCGTCTTCGACCCAGCCAGCGCCGAGATGCGGGCCAGCGAGATCGCCGTCGTCGTCTTGCCTTCGTCCGGCAGCGCGGAGGTGACGGCGACGACCTTCACCTTGCGGTCCGGCGAGGAGAAGAACGCGCCGGCGCGAATGCCGCGCAGGGCTTCGCCGTAGGCCGAGAGCGGCCGCTTCAGCACGAAGGATTCCGGCGTCAGCAGCTCGCCGTCCACGGTGCGCGTGCGGCGGTCGAGGAACGGCATCTGGCCGAGGCAGGTCAGGTTGAGGCGTTTCTGGATGTCTTCCGGGGTGCGGAAGCTCTGCTCCATCATCTCCACCACCAGCACCGCCATGGCGCCGAGGGCAGTGCCCAGCAGCAGGGCGATAATCATGTTCAGCGCCGGAACCGGCGACGAGGGCTTCGTCGGGATCGAGGCGCGCGACACGATGCGGGCGTCGGGCTGTTCGATGCCGCTCTGCGCCGCGATTTCACGGTAGCGCGTGAGCAGCGCCTCGTAGAGCTGACGGCTGGCGTCGGCGTCACGGGTGCGTTCGCGCAGGGACACTTCGCCGATGTTCTGTTCGGCAAGCGTGGCCTGTTGCGTGTTCAGCGTGCCGTCGATGTCGGCGACCGCCTGCTGGGCGATGCGCGCTTCGTCTTCGACGCTGGAGATGATGCGGCGGACTTCCAGCTGGATCTGTTCTTCCAGCGACTGGTACTGCCGGTCGATCTCGAGCATGGCCGGGTGGCGTGGGCCTTTCTGGGCCGACAGTTCGGCGCGCTTGCGCGACAGTTCCGCCTGCTGGGTGCGCAGGTTGGAGATGGTGACCGACTGCAGCGTTTCGCGCGCAGCGTCGCCTGTGCCACCGGAGGACAGCGAGGAGCGCAGGCTGGAGGCACGGGCGGCGGCGCGGGAATACTCCTGCATCCGTTCCGCGCGCTGCAGGTTCAGCGCCTGGGCGGTCTGTTCGGTGAGGCGCACGCCATCGGCGTTGAGCAGGCCTTCCTTGGCGCGGTATTCTTCGACGCCGCGTTCCTTGCGCTGCACTTCTTCCGACAGTTCCGACAGACGCGTGGACAGCCAGTCGTTGGCGGTCTTCAGCGTGTCGTACTTCGTCTGCAGCTGTTGGGTGAGGTAGTGGTTGGCGTATGCGTCGGCGATGTTCTTGGCCTTCAGCGGATCATCCGACGTGAAGCTGATCTCGACAAGGTAGGTCAGGCCGAGGCGCTTCACGCTCAGTTGCTTGAGCACGGAGCTGATGGCGTCCTCGCGACGACGCTGCCGCGACGCGGGCGTTTCGCGCACCGTGGCGGGCGGGCCGCCGAACATCGCGCGCATGGAGGCAAACAGGCCGGGCGTCGGCGCGTGGCTGAATTCCTTGTCGTCGAGCAGGCGCAGCGAATCCACGATGCGGCCCGCGAGGAAGCGCGACGTCATGATCTGGGTTTCGGTGTCGATGGTGGCCGCGTCGGGCGGGCCGCCGGCGACGATGGACTCCACGTTGCCGAGCACGCGCTTTTCGCGCAGGTCGATCTGCACCTGGACGGTGGATGTGTACATCTTCGTCGCCGTGAGCGTCGCGAACGCGACGATCAGGAAGATGGAGGCGAGGATCGCGCCGAACAGCCAGATGC
>JANNVF010000125.1:0-3323 GCA_031414315.1 Hyphomonadaceae bacterium
GGAAAAGCAGCAACCGAAGACAGCGGGCTGAGTGCGGCGCCTTGGCGCTGCCCGAATTGCTCAGGTAGAAGACTGCAAATCAGGCGGAGACCTATTGGCCATGCAGAAGTCCTTGACCCTGGTCGCGATCGTCGCGGCATGCGCGGCAGCCTCCGGCTGTGGCGGCTTCCGGCAGGCGATCGGCGTGGAGAAGGTGGCCCCCGACGAATTCCGGGTGGTGACCCGCGCGCCGCTGGTGCTGCCGCCCGACTATTCGCTGCGTCCGCCGCGGCCGGGTGATCCGCGCCCGCAGGAGCTTCGCCCCGACGGTGCCGCCCGCGCGGCCGTGTTCGGCCAGGATACCGGCCAAAACGCCACCGCCGGCGAACGTGCGCTGGTGGCCAACGCCGGCGCTGAAGCGGTCGATCCCGCCATTCGCGCGCAGGTCGACCTTGAAGGCGCGGCGCTGGTGCGCAAGCCGGAGGCCTTTGCCGACAGCGTCATCGGCTATCAGGGATCGGCGGCAGCGGTCCAGCCGGCCGGTGACCCGGCGTCCGAGGCTGAGAAGCGCCGGATCGCGGAACTGGAATCCGTTCGTCGCGCCACCGGCGGGGCCACGGTGGTGATCCAGCGCGGCGATGGCGACCGGCTGAAGCTGCCGGGCCTCTGAGGCCCGTTCCCAGCGCCTGACCTCAAAACGGGACGATCCGGGGCGCCGGCTGTATGCTGGTGGCCTTGAGTCGCACCCGCATGACCATCCGTCGTCTTCCCCCTGAAGCGGTCAACCGCATCGCCGCCGGCGAGGTCGTCGAGCGGCCGGCTGCGGTGGTGAAGGAACTCGTCGAGAACGCGCTCGACGCTGGCGCCACGCGCATCCGCATCGCCATCGAGCGGGGCGGGCTCTCGGCCATTGTCATCGAGGATGACGGCGGCGGCATTCCCGCCGACGAACTGCCGCTGGCGGTGGAGCGCCACGCCACGTCGAAGCTGATCGCGGAAGCCGATGGCGGGGTCGACCTGCTCAACATCTCCACAATGGGTTTTCGTGGCGAAGCGCTGCCCTCGATTGGCGCCGTCGCGCGGCTGACGATCACCTCGCGCGCGCGCGATACTGACGGCGCGTTCTCGATCGCAGTGGATGGCGGCGCGTTGGGAGACGTGCGGCCCGCGTCGTTCGCCGGCGCCCACGGCGCGAAGATCGATGTGCGCGATCTCTTCTACGCCACGCCCGCGCGGCTCAAGTTCATGAAGTCCGAGCGATCGGAGAGCATGGCGGTGACCGAAGTAGTCAAGCGTCTCGCCATGGCGCGCGCCGATGTCGGCTTCACGCTGGAGAATGACGGCCGCACGACGCTGAAGCTGATGCGGGAGAGCAGCGGCGACATGGAAGGCCGCCGTCGTCGGCTGGCGGCGATCCTCGGTTCGGACTTCGCGCCGAACAGTCTCGAACTCGACCAGACGCGGGGCTCCGCACGTCTCACCGGCTTCGCGGGGTTGCCGACGCTGCATCGCGGCACGCGCGAGCATCAGCACCTGTTCGTCAACGGCCGGCCCGTGAAGGACAAGCTGATCGTCGGCGCTGTGCGCGCGGCGTATCAGGATTTGCTGGCGCGAGACCGCCATCCGGTGGTGGCGCTCTTCCTCGATCTGCCGCCGGAGGAAGTGGACGTGAACGTCCACCCGGCAAAGACCGAAGTGCGCTTCCGCGATGCTGGCAGCGTGCGCGGCTTGATCATCGGTGCGCTGACCCATGCGCTGGCGGGGGCGGGACACCGCGCATCGACAACCGTGGCCGGCGCGGCGCTCGGCGCGTTTCGTCCGGGCTACGGTGGCTACGCGCCGCCGTCGCAGGGCACGCTGCGCGCGTGGGGCGTCGCGGAAAATTCCATCGCACCGGGCCTTGTTTGGCCGAGCGCGAGGGTCGAACCGGATGGGGCCGCCGGCGCCCTCGCTGGCAACGGTCTGGCCGGCGAGGGCGCCGGCGGTTCGTATCACGCTCAGCCGGACTTCCCGCTCGGCGCGGCGCGCGCACAAGTGCACGGGACCTATATCGTCGCGCAGACGGCGGACGGCCTCGTCATCGTCGACCAGCACGCCGCACACGAACGGCTGGTCTACGAGCGGATGAAGACCGCCTTGTCGAACGGCGGCGTGAAGCGCCAGACGCTGCTCATTCCCGACATCGTCGATCTCGAGCCGGCGGAGACGGAGCTGCTGCTGGCGCGGGCCGGGGAACTCGCCGAACTCGGCCTGGTCATCGAGGCGTTCGGCGGCGCCATCGCGGTGCGCGAGACGCCAGCGCTGCTCGGCCAGATCGATGCGCGCGGCCTGCTGCGCGATCTCGCCGACGACATCGCCGAACTCGGCGCCGCGCACGCGCTCAAGGAGCGGCTGGAGGAGGTGTGCTCCTCCATGGCCTGTCGCGGCTCCGTGCGGGCGGGGCGGCGGCTCAACGGCGAGGAGATGAACGCACTCCTCCGCCAGATGGAGGCCACGCCCCATTCCGGCCAGTGCAATCACGGCCGCCCCACCTACGTAGAGCTGAAACTCGCCGACATCGAAAAGCTGTTCGGCCGGCGCTAGGCGCCCGTAAGCGATCTTGACTTGCCGAAGCCCCGTACTCGGCGCCATTCTGGCAAAAATAATGACACTAGCGTCAGACACGGCTTCAGGGAGCTGAATAATGAGCGACGGCATGCACGGCAAGACGCCCGATCCCTGGTCGATGCCGCTCGACAAGATCAACGTCGCTGACCCCGAGCTTTTCCGCACGGATTCCTTCTGGGCCTATTTCGAGCGGCTCCGGAAGGAGGACCCGGTCCACTATTTCCCCGGCACAGGCCTGGAGGACGACCTGATCGGGCCGTACTGGTCGATCACCAAGTACAACGACATCATGGCGATCGACACCAATCATCAGGTGTTCTCGTCGGAGGGCACGATCGTCCTGCGCGATCAGGACGAGGACTTCCAGTTGCCGATGTTCATCGCGATGGACCCGCCCAAGCACGACGTGCAGCGAAAGACCGTGAGCCCGATCGTGGCGCCGGACCATCTGGCGACGCTGGAGAGCGTGATCCGCGAACGCGCCGGCAAACTTCTCGACGGCGTGCCGCGCGGGGAGGTGTTCGACTGGGTCGATGCGATCTCGATCGAACTCACCACGCAGATGCTCGCCACGCTGTTTGATTTTCCGTGGGAGGATCGCCGCAAGCTCACCCGCTGGTCGGACGTGGCGACGACGCAGCCGATGCCCGGCGGCCTTATCGAGACCGAGGATCAACGCCGCGCCGAACTCATCGAGTGTGTCGAGTACTTCATCAATCTCTGGAACCAGCGGGTGA
>JANNVF010000126.1:0-2434 GCA_031414315.1 Hyphomonadaceae bacterium
CGCGCGCGTCGGGATGGTGTTCCAGAAGCCCAACCCGTTTCCGAAATCGATCTACGAGAATGTCGCCTACGGGCCGCGCATCCACGGCCTGTTCAAGTCCAAGGCCGATCTCGACATCATCGTCGAAAAGTCCCTGCGCCGCGCCGCGCTCTGGGATGAAGTGAAGGATCGCCTCAGCCAGAGCGGCATGGGCCTCTCCGGCGGCCAGCAACAGCGCCTTGTCATCGCCCGCACCGTCGCCGTCGATCCCGACGTGATCCTGATGGACGAGCCGTGCTCGGCGCTCGACCCGATCGCTACCGCCAAGGTCGAGGAGCTGATCGACGAGCTGCGCGAGAAGTACTGCATCATCATCGTCACGCACTCGATGGCGCAGGCCGCCCGGGTGTCGCAGCGCACCGCCTTTTTCCACCTAGGCAAGCTGGTCGAAACGGGCTCGACAGAAGAAATCTTCCAGAACCCGCGCGACAAGCGCACGCAGGACTATATTACCGGCAGAATCGGCTAGGGCGACTGCGCCCGCCACTGCCCCCGGAGAGCATTGTTGTCCGAACATATCGTGAAATCGTACGGCGAGGCGCTGGAGCTGCTGGCGGGTGACGTCGCGCGCATGGGCGGCGTGGCGGAATCGCAGGTCAACGACGCCATCACCGCCGTCATGCGCCGCGATACCTTGCTGGCGGAAGACGTCGTGCTGCGCGACCTGAAAGTCGACGCCGCCCACAAGAGCGTGGAAAAGCGCTGCACCTCGCTGCTGGCGCTGCGCCAGCCGATGGCCAACGATCTGCGCGAAGTCATGTCGGCGTGGAAAATCGCGATGGACCTCGAGCGCGTCGGCGATCTCGCCAAGAACATCGCCAAGCGCACCCTCGTCATCAACCAGTCCGATCCGATCCAGCTCACCCGCAGCATCGAGCGGATGGGACGGATGGCGGCGAGCCATCTGAAGCAGGTGCTCGACGCCTACGCCTCGCGCGACGTGGCGCCCGCCGTCGCCATCTGGTTCCAGGACGAGGACATCGACGCGCACTACAACTCGCTGTTCCGCGAACTCCTCACCTACATGATGGAGGATCCGCGCACGATCGGCCCCTGCGCGCACCTGCTGTTCATCGCCAAGAACATCGAGCGCATCGGCGACCACAGCACCAACATCGCCGAAACGGTGCACTACCTTGTCACCGGCGAGGAAATTGCGTCCGAGCGTCCCAAGGCTGACGATTCAGGTCGCGGCGCAGACGATTGAAAAGGCCCGAAGCGATGACGCCTCACGTACTTCTGATCGAGGACGAAGAGCCGATCGCGCAGCTGCTCAAGTACAATCTTGAGAAGGAAGGCTATCGCGTTTCCGTCGCCGGGGATGGCGAGGAAGCGCTGCTGCTCGCCGAGGAAGGCAAGCCCGACCTCGTGCTGCTCGACTGGATGCTGCCGAAGCTCGCTGGCATCGAGGTGTGCCGGCGCCTGCGCAGCGCGCGCTCCTCGCGCAACACGCCGATCGTGATGCTTACAGCGCGCGGTGAGGAGGGCGACCGCATCCGCGGGCTCGACACCGGCGCCGATGACTACGTCGTCAAGCCGTTCCTGATGAGCGAACTGCTCGCGCGCGTGCGCGCCGTGATGCGCCGCATCCGTCCTGCACTGGCGGAAGACAAGATCGTCGTCGGCGACGTGACGCTCGATCGCGGCTCGCACCGGGTCAAGCGCGCCGGGCGCGACGTGCATCTCGGGCCAACTGAGTTCCGCCTGCTGGAGTACCTCATGCAGCACCCCGGCCGGGTGTTCTCCCGCGAACAACTGCTCGACTCCGTGTGGGGCTCGGAAGTGTACGTGGAGACACGCACGGTGGACGTGCACATCGGGCGCCTCCGCCGTGCGCTCAACGCCGGCGTCGAAACCGACCCGATCCGCACCGTGCGCAGCGCGGGCTATTCGTTCGACGTCGACGGCTGATCACACAGGTCAGGAACGCCGACGGGTTGCAGGCCAGGCGGCGTTCAAGAGCCATGTCACCCATGATCGACCGCCGCGCGTTCGCGCTGTCCGCCGCCGCTATGCTCGTTGCGGAAACCGCGCATGCGCAGGCCCTCTCAGTGGCAGGCGCACGCACCTATCGCTACGCGCAGGCGCCGGGGGTCGCGCCGGATCTGCAAAGCCTCGATGTGTATGCGCCGCCGGGACAAGGGCGCGCGCTCATGGTGTTCATCCACGGCGGCGGCTGGCGCATCGGCGACAAGACGACCGCCGCGGCCGGCGCTGAGAAGGCGGTGTTCTTCAACGGGCAGGGGATGGCCTACGCCAGCCTCAACTACCGCCTGTCGCCGGCGGTCACGCACCCCGCGCATGTGGAGGATGTGGCCGCCGCGCTGGACTGGATCGCCGATCACGCGGTGCAGCAGGGGTTTGACCCGCGCCGCATCTACCTCATGGGCCATTC
>JANNVF010000127.1:0-2784 GCA_031414315.1 Hyphomonadaceae bacterium
GGGTGACTTCTTGTTCCAGGTTCGTCACGCCTACGTGCCTGGCCTGAAGCAGGATTATCCGGGTGGTACCTTCGCGGGCAACAACGTCCCGGATACCCCGGAGTTCTCCAACATCGACATCTCGGCGCGCTGGGATGTGACCGATGCGTTCCGCCTGACGGCGGTGGTCGAGAACGTGGCCGACGAGTTCCCGCCGCAAACGGTGACGGGCTTCTTCGACCAGGCGAACACCGATGCGGCGCTCTACGCGCCGTGGGTGACGGGCCGGAACTTCGCGATCTCGGGTCGCCTGAAGTTCTAAGCGTCACGACACTCTTGAAACCTTCATTGCGGCGGGCTTCGGCCCGCCGCTTTTTTTTGTGCTGACTGATCGGGAAGCAAAGACGCGCTCCTTCCTCTGCAAGGGGAGGCTGGGTGGTGGTCTGATGGGGCCGCGCTGCGGTCGCAGAAACGAATGCGCTTGCGCAGCGCGTTTGCGCAATTTGAGTCAGAGTGGGCTGCGCCGATGACCCCTCCCGGGTAGTGGGGTCAGGTCCGTGTCACTCAGTCCCAGATGGGATCGCCGTTGCGATCCACGAACCCGTCGCGCTCCAGCTCCGCGCGCAGCGGCTCGAGCTGTTCGGCGTACGCGCGCCAGGCGCCGACGCCCTGCCGGTTGATCGGTGCGCGCACCTGCGATGAAGACGCCGTCGAAACGCCGCCGTCCACGTCATGGGGTGACAGGCACGCCTCCTCGAAAGCAAGCCCGCACGCGGCGAGCAGGCGACGGATCTCGCTGTCCTGATTGTCGATCAGGTGTTCGAGCGTGATCTCGGTGATGCGATCGCCCAGCGCCGCGCGCCAATGGGCCATCAGCCGGCGATACTGCCGATAGTTCTCGGCCAGATCGGGAAGCGTGTAAGACCAGACGTACGCCCCCTCGCCGAACATCAGCCGGTAGGCGCCGAACAGCGAGTCCATCGGCGCGCGACGGACATGGATGAGCGGCGCGTCCGGGAACGCCAGATGGATTGGGCCGACAAACTCGTAGTTGTGGGGCAGCTTCTCGGTCACGACGCCGGCGCCGCGCGCGAGGTAGGCGGTGTGTGCGATGTAGCGCCGCGCCACGTCCGCCCAATCCGCCGCGCCGGCACGTCGCAACATGTCGGTGTCGATGACTTTAGCCCGCGGGTGCCCGACCGTTGCGCTCAACGCCTGCGAGAAGCCCGAGGTCTCTCCCATGGGCGCGACAGTGCTGTGTGCGGAGAGAATGCGTTCGGTCAGCGTCGTGCCGGAACGCGGCAGGCCGTAGACGAAGATCGGGCGCGGGCCGGGGGTGGTGTGCGCCGAACGCACGGCGAGACGCGCCGTCGAGAACGTGTTGATCAGCGCATCGGTGCGCGCCGCCTTGTTCTGGGGGTCAGCCGGATAGAGCGCATGCGCGGCGGTGGAGCCGGCAGCGAGCGCTGTCCAGGCCTCTTCACGGCGACCGAGATCGTTCAATTCCTTGAACAGCGAAAAGTTGAAACGCGCGGCGTCCTCCGAACCGGGCGCGGCGCGAACGAGGGCGGCGCGCAACGCGTCGATGTGGTTGCGCTCTGCCGTCCATTTGCGAAGCGATGCGAGGGAGGCGTAGGCGAGGCTGTGGTTTGCGTCGATCACGATCACCTTGTCGAACAGAGCCTCGGCGTCATCAAGTCGGCCGACGTAACGCGTCGCGGTCGCCAGATTGTAAAGCGCCAGCGGACTCTCCGGCATTGCCGCCACGGCGATTTCGCAATGGACAAGCGCCTCTTCGTAGAGCGCGATCATTGCGAACACCGAGCCGAGAGTGTCGTGCTGGCGCGGCGTGAGCTGCGGCAAACGCCGAACGCGGAATGCGATCTCCGCCGCTTCGCCCGCGCGACCTCGCGTCGCCAGGGCACGTGCGCGATCGACTTCGATCGTTAGCCGCGCGGGGTCGTCCGGCGCCAGATGCGTGAGCGCGTCGCCCATGGCGCGCTCGTCGTCGGCGCTGCCCATCCTGGTGAGCGCCGCGCAGAGCAGCAGCCAACCGTCGGCGCGCGTCGGCGCACGCCGCGTCGCCTCCTCGCCGAGTGTCGCGGCCTCCACGAGATCGCCGCGCTTCAGCGCCCCAAGGCCGGCGATGGCCATGCTCATGATGTCATCGTCGGCGTCGCTCACGACGCGGTCCGTTCCATGACATGCTTGACGATCAACTCGGCGGCGTCTTCGGCGGAGGTCACGGTGGTGTCGATCCTGATCGCGGGCGCCAGCGGCGCTTCGTAGGGGCTGTCGAGGCCGGTGAAGTTCTTCAGCTGTCCGGCGCGCGCCTTCTTGTAGAGGCCCTTCACGTCGCGCGCCTCAGCGATCTCCAGCGGCGTGTCCACGAACACCTCCGCGAACTCGCCGTCGGCCATGCGCTCGCGTGCCATCTCGCGATCGGCGCGGAACGGCGAGATGAACGCCACGAGCACGATGAGGCCGGCGTCGGTCATCAGCCGCGCGACTTCCGCGATGCGGCGGATGTTCTCCACCCGGTCGGCCTCGGTAAATCCCAGATCGCGGTTTAGGCCATGGCGCACGTTGTCGCCGTCGAGCAGCACGGTGTGGCGGTGGCGTGCGTGCAGCTCGCGCTCGACAAGGTTGGCGATGGTGGATTTGCCGGAGCCGGAGAGCCCCGTGAACCACAGCACGAACGGACGGTGGCCCTTTATTGCAGCGTGTTCCAGGCGGCCGACGTCCAGCACCTGGATCTTGATGTTGTCTGCGCGGCGCAGCGCGAAATGGATCATGCCGGCGCCG
>JANNVF010000128.1:0-14275 GCA_031414315.1 Hyphomonadaceae bacterium
GGTTCGCGGAGATGGCGGCGGCGGTATCGAACGCGGGCGGGCTCGGCATCATCACCGGGGTGACGCGAGGGACACCGGAGAAGCTCGCCAACGAAAACGCGCGCTGCCGCGAGATGACCGACAAGCCGTTCGGTGTGAACCTCACGTTCCTGCCGGCGCTATCGCAGCCGGATTATCCGGGCTTCGTGAAGGCGATCATCGATGGCGGCGTGAAGATCGTTGAAACGGCGGGCAACAACCCGGTGAAGTGGCTCCCCGCGCTCAAAGAGAATGGCATCAAGGTCATCCACAAGTGCACGAGCGTGCGCCACTCGTTGAAGGCCGAGGCGATCGGCTGTGACGCCGTGAGCGTCGACGGCTTCGAGTGCGGCGGCCACCCGGGCGAGGACGACGTCGGCAACTGGATCCTGCTGCCGCGCGCGGCGGAAGAGCTGAAAATCCCGTTCGTCGCCTCCGGTGGCGTCGGCAACGGCGCCCAGCTTGTCGCGGCGCTCGCCATGGGCGCGGACGGTATCAACATGGGCACGCGCTTCATCGCCACGAATGAAGCGCCGGTGCATGAGAACGTGAAGCAGGCGATCGTCGCGGCGAACGAACTCGACACGCGCCTCGTCATGCGCCCGCTGCGCAACACCGAGCGCGTTCTGACCAACGCGGCGGTGGAACGCCTGCTGGAAAAGGAAAAGGCGCTGGGCTCGGAGATCAAGTTCGAGGACATCATCGGCGAAGTGGCCGGTGTCTACCCGAAGGTAATGACCGACGGCGACATGGAAGCAGGCGCCTGGTCGTGCGGTATGGTCGTGGGCTTGATCCACGATATCCCGACCTGCAAGGAGTTGATCGACCGGATCATGAGTGATGCCGAAGCGATCATCCGCGGCCGGCTGACGAAGTTCCTGTAAGTCATCGCCGCGCCGCTTCGCCTCCTGCTGTTAATCACGGACTGGGGCCTCATCGTCTACTGGACGGTGACGGCGCTGGCGGCGGCGCATGTGATCGCGCTGCAAACCGAATGGCTGTTCCGCGACTACGCGGACCCGGCGGTGGTGGCGTGGAACTGGTCGTTCCTGCCACTCGATCTCGCGGCGTCGTTCAGCGGCCTGATCGCTGTACGCGCGGCGCGCGTGGGCGCGGCGTTCCGAGGCCTCGCGATCATGTCGCTGGTGCTGACGTCGAGCGCCGGTTTGATGGCGGTCGGGTACTGGGCGGCGGCGCGGGACTTCGACCTTGCATAGTGGGCGCCGAACCTTTTCCTGCTGATCTGGCCCTGGTTCTTCCTGCCACGCCTCATGAAAGCGGCTGGCTAGCGCCCCCGGGCGCCGCGCTTTAGGGTCCGCGCATGAGCGAAACGCCCATGACAGAATTGCCACCTCCAGCGCCCGATGAAGCCGGGCCGCTGTCACATCCGACCGCCCGGACGCATTACTTCCGCGCGCGCGGCCTGCTGCTGACGCCCACCGCCGAGTGGGGCGTGATCGCGGAGGAAAAGCCGACCACCCAGCAGCTGTTCCTGTACTGGGTGCTGCCGCTGGCGTTGCTGTTCTTCCTTGCGCCGCAGCTAGGCTCGATTGCGTTTCCGCAGAAGATCAACGGCGTCGCCACCGCGCCGTCGGTGGTGCGCGCGCTGTATACCGTGCTGGTCGGCACCGCGTTCATGTGCGGCGGCGTGTGGGTGCTGGCGTGGGCGATGGACTATTTCGCGACCACCTTCGGCGGCAAACGCGACGCCGCGCAAGCAATGAAGCTCGCCGCGTATTCGGGGACGGGGCTGTGGTTGTCGGGCGTGTTCGGCCTTGCGCCGCCACTGGTGCTGCTGAGCGCGGTGGGCGTGGTCTCGTTCTACACGCTCTATCGTGGCTTGCCGGTGCTGATGGGAGCGCCGGAGGACAAGACGCTGCCGTACGCGGCGTCGGTGGTTGCAGTCGCGGCGGTGATCGGCGTGGTGCTGATGACGCTGTCGAGTTGCATGTCCATTGTCGGTGGCGGTTCGGCGCTGTCGGAGCGTGCGCCGGCGCGGGTTGCTGCGCCCATCGTCGCCGCGCCGGTGAAAGCCGCGCCGTTTGATCCCGCAGCCGCGCTCGATCCCGACAAGATGCGACGGCTCATTCCGGACGCCATTCCGGGCGGCTGGGTGCGCGCTGACATCACGCGCAATGCGGGCGGCGTACTGGGCTTCACGGGTCCGACGGTGGAAGGCGTGTTTGAAAACGGCGGGCAGCGCATCCGCATCCAGGTGGTCGATCTTGGACCAGGCCGGGCGCCGGCAGCGATCCAGTCTTTGCGCGCCACACGCCCCGCGTACGAAAACGAGAAGGGCGCGGTCCGCCATACCGATGCGCCCTACACCTACGAGCAAATCGACCGCGTCACCGGCGCCACGCGCTGGCTCACGGTGGCGGGCGATCGCGTGGTCGTCGCCGCCGAAGGGGTGGGCGGCGTGACGATGGAAGACTTGAAGACCGCCGTCGGCCTGATCGACATGGTGCGCGTCGAACAGATCGCGAAGGGCCTCTGAACCAATGCCGCTGATGAAAAATCCCAACGCCTTTGCTGACTATCCGCTCGACAAGGCGGGCTTTCGTCGGCGCGATGGTGCGTGGCTCATGGACGCGCTCGCCAATGACGCGGCACAGCTGGCGATCTTTCGCGGCATGCAGCCGTTCTGCGACGACGCCGGCGTGGTGTGGCTGTCGGGCCTCGCGCGCGATGCGGTGTGCGGCGCCGGCGCGACCACTCTGTTCCTCGGCGTCGATGCCGAAGGCCGCCCGTACTTCGCGGCAGACTTCAACGGCGCCCTCGAAGACGCCCCTATCGCGGGCCTCGGCGCGTTCGAGGATATGCGCGCCGCCGCTGCACGCCTCCCCGATCGCGACGCCGCCATTCTCGGGTGTGCGAAAGCGTTGTTTGAATGGCACGCAAAGCACGGATTTTGCGCCCATTGCGGCGCTGCAAGTGCGATCGCTGACGGCGGCTGGAAGCGGCTGTGCACGTCGTGCCACACCGAACATTTTCCGCGCGTCGATCCGGTGGTGATCATGCTGCCCGTGCTGGGAGACCGCTGCTGCATCGGCCGGCAGGCGCGCTGGCCGCGCGGCATGTACTCCGCGTTCGCTGGCTTCATCGAGCCGGGCGAGAGCATGGAGGAGGCGTGCGCGCGCGAGGTGCACGAAGAGGCGGGGCTCACCGTCGTCAACGTGCGCTACCACTCCACACAGCCGTGGCCGTTCCCGTCGTCGCTGATGATCGGCCTCATCTGCGAAGTGACCGATGACGTGCTGACTCTCGACAAGGAAGAGATCGACGAAGCGATCTGGCTCACGCGCGAAGAAGCGCGCGCCGTGATCGCGGGCGGTGTCACGCTTGCGGATGGACGCCGCGTGTTCGCACCACCACCGCTGGCGATCGCGCACCAGCTGGTGAAGGCGTGGGCGGCGGAAGGCGACTAGCTTCGCCGCCGCAGGCCTACATCCGCTCGATCCGGCTCATGAAGATGTTGCGCGCGATATCATCGGGGATGCCGAGCGCGTGCCACAGGTGGCGGACCACTTCGGGCTCTTTGCCTTCCAGCTCCTTGTCGACGACCGCGAGTTCGGTGGCGAGTTCGAAGATGGACAGACGGAACTGCTCGGGCACGGCGGCGGCCCACTCATCGACCAGCGACTTCCAGGACTCAGTCACCAGCTGCTTCTTCACGCGCTTCAGCATCGGGTTGAAGGCGTCCGGGGGCACATCGGCGAACAGTGGGTGACGATGCTGGACCGTTTTGAACCAGACGAATTCGTCGCGGGAGTATTTCCCGTCGGCCATGATGATCGACATCACGATGCCGATGCCGGCTTCGACGAACGCGCGGTGTTCGGGGGTCGGGCCGTTGGACATCGCCGCCTCTCGCTGATCGAGGCTACGACCTAGCACAAAGACGTGATCGCGTCACGGGCATTGGTCGCGTGACCGCGCAGGCACCGAAATGGCGGGCAGGTTGGCGTCCTTATCGATGGAAGTCTGCGCGGAGAGAGCATGACGCCCGTCTTCGCGCGGGACGTAAGGTCACATCCTGCCGATCTTCGACATGAAGATCGCGTTTGCTTCGCTCTCGGGAAGACCGAGTGCTGCGCCCAGGTGCTTGATCACCTCGGGCTCCTTGCCTTCCAGCGATTTGTCCACGACCGAGAGTTCTGTCGCGAGCGCGAAGATCGAGGTGCGGAACTGTTCCGGAATGGCGGCGGCCCATTCATCGACGAGGGACTGCCACGACTGCGACGACAGGCGCGCCTTCACCCGTTGCAGCATGGGGTTGAACGCTTCCGCCGGCACGTCGGCGAACAGCGGATGCCGGTGTTGCACGGTCTTGAACCAGACGAATTCTTCCTGGGAATACTTCCCATCGGCCATGATGACCGCCATCACCACGCCAATACCTGCCTCAACAAAAGCACGGTGTTCAGGGCTTGGACCACTCATTCCGTATCTCCCGTTGCGGAGCACACGAGCTAGCACCGAAGCGCCAGCGCGTCACGCTTTTGATCGCGCGCATGATCCGACGAGAGCGGTGAAATTCATCACCGCTCTCACCGGTCAATTTATCGGGGAACCAGGCGAGGATCCTGTCCCTGCGGCGGCGCCGCCGGCGCAGAAACGGCCACACCGGCGCGCCGCTTTCTGTTCTCGTCCTTCAAGGCGTCGATGTACTGCTGGCGCCACGGCGCCTGCGGCGGGTCAAAGCGCATCGCCTCGCGGCGGTTCTTGGCAAGCGCGAGGTTGTCGGATTTCAGGCTGTTGATGTAGTCGTCCGCCGACTTGGCGTCGGCCTTCGCGCTGCCCAGATCCGTGTTCAGGACGCGAATTTTTTCCTGATACGTCTTCTCGAGCGCCGCCATCGCGGTCTTGTTGGCCTGATCCGCCGCCGACAGACGCACCATGCCGTAACCCGCGATGCCGAGCGCGAACACCAGCGCCACCACCAGCAGGATGACGGTCATGCGGCCACCGCCGCTCGATCCGCCGCCGCCTTCGGGCGCCACCACCACCATCGGTGCGCCTTTGTCGTCGCCGCCCCAACCCGAATAATCTTTCCCAGACATTTCACACGCCTCCAGCAGCAATTAAGTATTTAGGTTCGCGCTTTTCGCGGAGCGCACCGGTACACCTTGTACCTGTCGAACTCGCGCTCGGCTTCCGACCTCAACGCAGCGGGCGGGGCGTCCAAGTCGGCTCTGCCCGTATCGATAAGGCCCGTGCAGAACAGAGCAAGCCCTCTGCCGGTCAGCAGGAACGCCCGCTCACGCGCCAGATCGTTGGTCCAGTCGGCGTCACGCCCGAGATCGCGAAGTCTCGTCAGCCCCTTGTTGAACGCAACGTATGCGGACTCCCAGGCTTTGTCCTGCTCGCGCATACTGTTGGCGTTGTAGGCTTCGCGGAGGAAGTACATGCCTTCATAGGCGGCGGCCCGCGGGTAATTGTACTCACGGGAGTCCCGAAGGCTCTCGTTCGCGCGGCAGAAGCCCTCCGAGTCGCCCGACCGCTGAAAGCTCAGTCGCGCCATGCAGGCGTTGGCGACATAGGCCTGTTCGGTCTTCGATCCGATGTTCTCCTGAACCGCGCGGTCGGCGTCATCGATGGCCTTCTTCGCCACATCCGAGGGCGCGTCGCGGCCCTCGTAGCGGAGCACCGCAAGCCGGCTGCGCAGGTAGTGGGCTTCGGCCAGCGTGTCACCGCTGGCGCGGTCGCCGTCGATAGCGATTTTGATATTGTCGCCCGCCGCATCGAGATTTGGGGTGGTCCCGAAATCACCGAGATCAATGGCCGCGAGACGCAGGCGCGCTTCGGCATTCGGCGGCAGCTGAATGGCTGCGTTGAGCTGTTGCCGCGTCTCCTGGATCACTTCGGCCCGCGCGCGCTGCGGCAGGTTTGGCGTCCGTTGCAGATAGTCGAGGTTGACCTTGGCGAACTCCAGATGGATGCCGGACTTCTTCTTCCGCTCCATGTCGTTGGACACAGGCAGCCGACCAAGGCCGAGGCGGAACGACTTGCGCGAATCCTGCCAGCTCAGCTCCTTGTTCAGGGTGCCCTCGGTCGTGGCCGCCTGATAGAGCGCTCGCGCCAGGGAGATCTGGGCGTCGGGCGTGTTGGCGCCGCTCTCGGCGGCCGCGCGGAAATGATCCACGGCTTCGTTGAGGTTGCCCGCCGCCATTTCGGCGCAGCCCAGCCACTGGCGGGTGATAGATGACTCGCGCTGCGCCTGATTGAACATCTCGAGCGCCGCCTTGACCAGGTACTGATCGGACACAACCAGTTCGCAGCCACCGGAAAAGTCCGGCCCGCGGCGGTTGGCAAGCGCCATGTTCGCCCGGCCGAGGTTGATATAAATGTTCGACAGCGAGAGAGACCGGTCGCGACGGCGCATGGCAGTTCCGGCGTCCAGCGCCAGATTGAAGTATGCCTGAGCCACGCTCAGCGACTGCGGCGTGTTCTGCTCCAGTTCGGTTTCCCCGAGCCGACTCGCCGTATCCACGATGTCCTTGCGCGCCACGAGCGCCGCGTCGCTGCCGTCCAGGCTCTGGTCGAGATAGACCAGCAGCGCCCGGATGGCGTCGATATCGCTGGCCGGCGCCATGCGGTAGACGCGGGCGAGGACGGAGGCGGCGTTGACCCGGCCGCGAAGCGCCGCGTCTCGGGCGTTCGTGAACACCACGTCGCCGACGAGGGCCTCGTAGTCCTTGGTGGCGGCCGTCGCCCAATCCCGGGCTTCGTCCTTGCGGCCGGCGTTCAGGTGCACGAGCGCCAGCTCGACCTCGGCCTCCACGCGTGTGAGCGCGTAGGTCAATTCAGCCGGCGTGTTGCGGGGAACCGTGATCGGGCGTCGAAAGTCGACGACGTAGCTCAGGGCGGTCCGGGCGTCAGACCACACCGCGTCGCCAGGCGACGCGCCCCGCTTCTCGCCATCGAGCCGCGCGGCTTTCCCGGCGTAGAAATTGGCGTAGATCGTGTCCCGGGCCAATCTGTTGGTGGAGGGCTCCTGCGCCAGATTGCGGCAGCGCCTGGCGATGTCCGCATATTCGCTGGTCGCGAAGCTTTCGAACCGGTCCCGGCGTCCGCCGAAGGTGTCGCTGAAACACTCCGAAGCGCCGCTGCGGGATCTGCCGAGTTGCTGGGAATACCCCAGCGTGGAACAACCGGAGACGACGATCCCGACGGCGATTGCCGGTATCAGGCCGTACAGGATTGCATTCTGACCGCGCGCCCGACCGCTCATGAGTATTCCCCGCAGTGACCCCTTACGGGGATCCCTCTCCCGATGGTTAATGTTCGATAACGCAGAACCGGCGCGCGAGAAAGGCCCCAAGTTCTCACAGGACAGTCAGGAGAGGGCGCGGAACGCCGCTGTCGCCGCCCATGAGGAGCGATTTTACCGCCCACCTGTGGCCCCGGCGCAAGCAAAAGCCGCCCCCGGTCGGACCGGAGGCGGCTTCGGTCTCGGCGGCGACACGGGCGGGTCGCTGGATGCGGGGGCGAGGGCTTGCCGCCCCGCGCCGCCGCCGAAGGCGTGACGCCTATTTGGCGAGCACGGTCGGCCAGTGGGTGTTGGCACTGGAGATGAAGCCCGGAATGTCGCGCTCCCAGCGCGATTGGATCTCGCCGTTGTAGTTGAAGTAGAGCTTGCCATCGACGACGCGCCAGAACTGCGGTCGGCCGGGCGCCGTGTAGTTCTGCGACACCGCCCAGGCGCAATAGCCGCCGTACTGCGGCGCGAAGGCCGCCGGGTTGGCCACGAAGCGGGCGCGGTTGGCGGCGTTGGCGAAGCGGTAGGTCGCGCCGTTGTGCGTGGCGGTGAACTGCGCCGCACCAGCCACGGGCGTGCCGGTGAAGAACGACGTGACGTCGTAGCCGCCGGCCGCCGCGGGCTGGAACAGATCGACGAAGACCGCTGGCTTGTCGGCGTGCGCGGTGCTCATGGGGACGGCGACTCCGGTGACAGCAAGGCTGAGCGCGACGGAAAGTGTGCGGGCAAAGTTGAGAAACGACATCGTCGAGGCTCCGGTTTGAGTTGAATTCTACGGGCGCGCGGTCACGCCCAGGGCAGGGGTCGCCCGCGCGCCCACGGCGCCGGGGACGAAGGCGCGCTTCAGATCGTCCAGCAACGCCAGCAGGTCGTGGCGGCGGATGACCAGCAACGTCAGCGTCAGCACCCACAGCGTGACCGCAGCGGCAAACAGCCCGCCGCCGTCATTGTTGGGATCGACGCCGAGTGGCGTGAACAGGTGAAAGCTCACCGCGCCGCTCATCACCGCAAAGCCGATCGCCGCGCCGACGACGTGCAGGCGCTTCAAGCCGGGGATCAGGCCGATCAGCAACAGGGCGGATGCAAACAGCTCCGCCGTGCCGATGGTGTACTGGCTGAACAGGCCGGTGTGGCCGAACAGGCCAGGGAGGCCCAGCGTGCCGGCCCAGCCATCGAGACGGCCGAAGATTTCCTGCGTGTTCGGGTGATCGGTGAACTTGTAGCGCAGGCTGTCGAGAAACACCGCCGCCCCGAACACGGACACCACCACCGGATACCAGTGCGCGAGTTTCTTGAGCATGGCTGTCGTCCTTCAAGGGCGCCTTGCGCCGGTCTTGAAGGGAAGTTCGCCGAGGGCGGGGCGGGGTTACACCGCCCCGCTCAGACCTGCGTTTCGCTCGAATAGCTGAAGTCTTCAGAGCCCGGCTTGTGGTCGCCGTACTTCACCACGTAGCCGACGCCCAGCCGCCGCGCCAAGGCCTCCGCGTCCGCGCTGGAGACAAACACCCCGGCCAGGTCCCACGGCTTGAGACGCAGAACGCCCCAGCCCGCTTTCAGATCATGCCCCGGTATCGCCATGTGAAGTGCTCCTCTGGAGGGACTCATATGGTGGTTTGCGGTGGTGTCCTAACCCCGCGAGGGATGGCGTTCTGCAGCACGGCGTCTGATTTCCTGAAATCGTAGCAGGCGCAGGCTCTTGCCGGGGATCGGCGGATGGTGGCGCGCATCGACAGGGTTGTGGATTTATGGCTTCTGGCGCGCGGGAGGGGGCGATGACCGATACGCAGCGGACGCAAACTGAACAGGTGATCCTGGACGCTACGCGCGCTGGCGAGATCGCCGATTTCACATCGCGCGAGGACTACAACACCGAAGACAAACCGACAGTCGCCGCCTCGTTCCTGCGCCGGCTGCTGCTGGGAATCGAGACGGACGCCAGGATTCTCAAACCCGGCGTGCGGATCGCAGGCGCGCGGGTGGAGGGCCTGCTCGACCTGTCGGACAGCGCAGGGCCTGACGGCGGGCTGCCGGCCCTGGCGCTAGAGCATTGCGATCTGCCGTTTCCAGTCATGCTGTCCGGCGCGCGCTTCGCGCGGGTGTCGTTCAACTTCAGTCGGATAACCTCGGTGATGGCCGAAGGCGCGCGGATCGACGGCGACTTTTCGTTCAACACCGTCAAGCCGATGCCCGGCCAGAACGTCGCGCACGTGAATCTCTACTCGGCGCGTATCGGCGGCGACGTCTGGGGCTGTGACGCCCAGCTCATGCTTGAGAGGCCGGTGCAAGTCGGGAACCGGAGCGTCTCCGACGCTTTGGGTGCGCAGGGCGCTCAGGTGCGCGGGATGGTGGTGCTCTACAATCTCTCGGCGCGGGGCAGGGTTTCGTTCCTCAACGCAGTGATCGGCTCGGCGCTCGACTGCGGCGGGATCCGCATTGATAACAAGGACGCGATGGCGTTCGTGGCCACCAACTGCTCGGTGGGCGGGGATGTCATCCTGGGGCCACGCGCCGGCAAACGTGCGGAGTTGCTGGGTCAGGTCGATTTGTATGGCGCGCGCATCCGCGGATCCCTGGTGTGCGCCGCCGGCCGCTTCATCCACCCCAACGGGCTTGCAATCTTCGCGCAGGCTGTGGAGGTCGGCATCGGCGTTGATCTAAGCGCCTGGGACGGCATTCGCTTCGAGTCGAAAGGCGAGGTCAACTTTTCCGGCGCGAAGGTCGGCGGAAGTTTCGTCTCCCAGGGAGGCTCGCTCAGCAATCCGAACGGCTGCGCGTTGAGGATCGAAGGCGCCGAAGTGAAAGGCTCCGTCCTGCTCAGGCCCAGCGGCGACATTCCGTTCGACGTTGAAGGCCAGGTCAACATGCTGGGCATTCGCGTGGGCCTGATCGTGGAGTTGTCCGGCGCGCATATCCGCGCCGGAACCGCGCGCGCCATTTCCCTTTCCCGGGCGCGCATCGGCGAGTTGAATGCGGGCAACAACACGATCGAAGGCAGCGTCAGTCTGTCCGGCGCCCGCATCGACAGGCTGCTGGACGATCCGGAGACAGCGTGGGCGCAAGCGCGCCAGATCGGGCTCGACGAACTCAGCTTCGAACACATTGGCGTGCAGGGAAGCGCGCAAGTCTGGCGCGCGCGCGCGACCTGGCTCCGCCGCAATGTCGGCACGCGGAAAGTCGGCATCCTGCGGGGAAGTGTCGGTCGGTTCTCCAACCAGCCCTGGCGCACGTGCATTAACGCCCTCATTCGCGCGGGGCTGCACGGGGACGCCCGGCGCCTCGCGCGCGAAGAACAGCGGGAAGCCAACAGGCACCGCGGCCAGGCGCGCTATGCGGCGGTGCAGATGCTCTCGTTGCGGGAACGCTCGGCGCTGGACAAGTACAACGTCGACAACTTCAGCGTGCTGGAGGCGGGCCACTTCGATCAGGCTGGGCCCCAGTCCGGGACGGTGGCGGTGGCGCTGGTCAAGATGCTGGTGACGATGCCCGTGCTCAAGCTGTACTGCATGGCCAAGCAGGTTTTCGTCTGGCTCTTCGCTGAACAGATGTTCGGCTACGGTCTTTCAGCGTCGCGCGCGGCGTTGGCGTCGGCGCTGGTGTGGGCGATTGGCTGGGCGGGAACCGAGGCGGCGCTGTCGCGCGGCGCACTGGTGCGCGAGGTTGATGGCGTCGCGCAAGCGTGTGGGCGCGCGATCACGCCACCGCTCTTTGCGCTCGATATCGCGGTGCCGGTGCTCGATCTCGGCCAGGAGTCCGAATGCAAGCCGGGCGCAGTCCCCGGCGCGACGCTCCGTCGCTGGGAGGCGCCGCCCGGTCTGGCATGGACCGTCATCAATGAACTCGATCTCTGGCGCTGGGCGAAGGCGCTTTACGCCATCGTGAGCGCGACCGTGATCGGCTTCGCCATTCTGACCTGGACGGGGGTTTTCCGGCCGCAATCTCGCGAAGGATAGGGCGTCTCACCCGCGCACCCACGGCTGGAAGAAACCGGCGCGGGCGGTCTAGTGTAGGATCGAACAGGCAGGAGCGACGTCATGGATCTCGGATTGAAGGGCAAGAAGGCGGTTATCCTCGGCGGCACGCGCGGCATCGGCCGGGCCATCGCGGAGACGCTGGCGGGCGAGGGCGCCGACGTCGCGGTCTGCGCGCGCAATCCCGATCAGGTGAAGGAGGCCGTCGCTAGCCTGAAGGGCATGGGCGTGAACGCCACGGGCGCCTCGGTGGACATCACCGATGGCAATGCGCTGAAGGCGTGGGTGAAGGCGGTGGGGGAGGAACTCGGCGGCATCGACATCCTCGTCTCCAACGCCGGCGCGATGGCGCAGGGCAACGATCCCGCGTCGTGGCAGCAGAACTTCGACGTGGACGTGCTCGGCGCGGTCAACGCGTTCGACGCGGCGCAGCCGTTTCTCGACAAGGCCGCCGAAAAGAGCGGTGACGCGGCGTTCGTGATCATCGCGTCGATCTCCGCCGCGATGGCCGACAACGCGGGCTCCTACGGCCCGGTGAAGGCAGCCCTCATCCACATGGCCAAGGGCCTTGCGCGCCAGCACGCCAAACGCGGCTTGCGCGTCAACGTCGTTTCGCCGGGCATGGTCTACTTCAAGGGCGGCGTCTGGAACATGGTCGAGACCAACATGCCGGACTTCTTCAAGCAGGCCATCGCGCGCAACCCGACGGGCCGCGCAGCGACGCCGCAGGAAATCGCCAACGCCGCAGTGTTCCTGGCGAGCCCGGTGTCGAGCTACACGACGGGGGTGAATTTGATCGTCGATGGCGCGCTGTCGAACCGGGTGAATTTCTAGCGCCATCCACCCTACAGGGCGCCTACCACCGCAACAGCCGCGTCCCCACGATCGCGCCCACCGCCGCGCACAGCGCGATCGCCACCGCGTACCATGTCGTGACGAACGCCACGGAATCTACCGGGCAGTACATCGCGTAGGCCATCGCGCCGATGCCGCCGGAGACGGCGCCGAGCGCTGCGCCGGACGATGCAAGCCGCGTCGGCGCGAGATCGCGCAGCACCCACGCCAGCAGCGCAGCGGTGGGCGCGGCAAGCAGCGGGATGGTCACGATGCACCACGGGAACGCGCCGTCCATCCACAGGTCGAAACGGCGTGACGGGTCGCCGCCCATCAGTGCGATGCACGCCACGAGCGCGCTTACGCCGGCAAATCCGAACACTGCAACGATGCGCCAGCCGATCGGCCGGCCGGGCCGCGCGAGTCGCATCAGCAGCGGCAGCGCCGCGCCCGCCGCAGCGGCGGAGAATCCCGCCTTCCACATCACCGGCATCATCGCCGTGCCGATGTCGGGGCGCACGCCGAGGAAACCCACCATCAGCGCAGCCGCGACGGCGAGGCCTATGCCGAGCGCGAGCAGGATCCGCTGGCGCGACGGTGTGGCCGACGCGGGCGCTGCGTCGTTGCTCAGTGCGTCGATGAGATCGTCAGTTTTCATGCGCCTTGCTCCGCCATCATGCGCATCAGCGCTTTCAGGCCGCGATGGGCGGACACTTTCACGTCGGACTCCGACAGCCCGGTCTGTTCGGCGGCGTCGCGCACGCTCATGCCTTCCAGTTTCACGAGGCGGATGGCGTCGCGCTGCTTCTGCGGCAGCGTGTCGAGCAGGCGCATGACATCACGCTTGGCGTCGGACGCCTGGTCGGTGGCGGCGGTGAACAGCTCGGGCGCGTCCTCGATGGGAATGTGCTCGCCACGCCGGCCGCGCCGGCGCCAGTGATCGATCAGCCGGTAGCGCGCGATGGCGTAGATCCATGCCGTCACCGGATACGACGGATCGTAGCTGTCGCGCTTGGTATGGATGGCGATGAGCGTTTCCTGCACCAGATCCTCGGCGTCCTCGGGCGCGGTGCGCAGGCGCGAGCGATAGTAGGCGCGCAGGTTGCCGGCGACGGCCGCCAGGAACTGCCGGTGCGCGGCGCCATCGCCACGCATGCCGCGCAGCATCAGCGCCTTCAGGTCCGCTTCCGCCTCGATCACGCACTCGCTCCCAGCAGGAAGTACGAAAAGCGCCGCCCTTCGTTACACGCGACTCCCCCTCCCCGACGCATGTCGGGGGAGGGGAGAAGTTGTGAGCCCTAGCGCACCCCCAGCCGGAACGGCGCGGCCTTGTAGACGCCCAGCACCTTCAGCTCCGTGCAGAAGAACTTCAGCTCCTGCAGCGCGAGCTGCACCGGGCGGTCGTTGGGATGGCCATCGATATCGGCGTAGAACTGCGTGGCGGTGAAGCTGCCCTCGATCTGGTAGCTCTCCAGCTTGGTCATGTTCACGCCGTTGGTGGCGAACCCGCCCATCGCCTTGTAGAGCGCCGCCGGCACGTTGCGGACGCGGAACACGAAACTCGTCACGCACGGACCGTCTTCCGGTTCGGCGTCGTCGGGTTGCGGCGCGAGCACGATGAAGCGCGTGGTGTTGTGGTGCGCGTCGGCGACGTCCGGTTTCAGGATCTCGAGGCCGTGCACCTGCGCCGCGAGCGTCGACGCGAGCGCGCCGTCTTCGAGGCTACCCAATTCCGCGATCTCGCGCGCCGCACCGGCAGTGTCGGCGGAGGTGACGGGCTTCAGGTTCAGCGCGCGCAGCGTCTGGCGGCACTGGCCCAGCGCCTGGATGTGCGAGTGCACGCGCTTGAGCCCCGCCAGCGTCGCGCCCTTCGGCGCCATCAGCTGGTGACGGATCGGCACGAAGTGCTCGCCGACAATGAACAGCTTGCCCTCCGGCAGCAGGTGATGGACGTCGGCCACGCGGCCCGCCAGCGAGTTCTCGATCGGGATCATCGCCAGCCCGGCGTCGCCCTCGCTGACCGCCGCGAAGGCATCCTCGAAGCTCGCGCACGGCAACGGCTCCATGTCGGGGTAGGCCGCCTTGCAGGCGATATGCGAGTTGGCGCCGAGTTCGCCCTGGAAGGAGATTTTCTGAGTCATGGTGGTGGCTCTTACCCCTCCTCCGCGCGGCGGGGGAGGGGGCAGGGGGTGGG
>JANNVF010000129.1:0-5660 GCA_031414315.1 Hyphomonadaceae bacterium
GGCGCAAGTCCTGCGCACATTGGCTCCGCTGCCGGCGGTCAGCCGGCGCTACGGAGTCCGAACAGAACCGCGATTCCGCGGGCGCCTCCGCGCGCCTGCGGTGTCCATGCTAAACTTCGCGGCAGATTCGGGTGCGAGGGAGACAGGCATGGCGGAGACGAAGCGGTCGCTGAAGCCGTTGCTGGCGGAGTTCATCGGGACGGCGGCGCTGGTGCTGTTCGGGTGCGGGGCGGCGGTGCTGGCCGGGGACGCAGTGGGCCAGCTCGGGATTTCGGTCGCGTTCGGGCTGGCGGTGGTGGCGATGGCCTATGGCATCGGGCCGGTGTCGGGGTGCCACATCAACCCGGCGATCTCGTTCGGGGCGTTCGTCGCCGGTCGCATGTCCAGCACCGAGATGTTGCGCTACTGGGCGGCACAATGCCTGGGCGGCTTCGTCGGCGCCTGCGTGCTGCTGGTGCTCGCCACCGGGCGCAGCGATTACGCCATTGCGCTCGACGGCCTCGGCCAGAACGGCTGGGGCCCCGGCTATCTGGGTGAGTACGGGCTGATGGCCGCGTTCGTCTGGGAAGTCGTGGCCACGTTCCTGTTCCTCGTCGTCGTGCTCGGCGCCACGCAGGCCGGCGCGCCGGCCATGATCGCGGGGCTGGCCATCGGCCTGACGCTGGCGGTGATCCACATCGTCGGCATCCAGATCACCGGCGTCTCGGTGAACCCGGCGCGCAGCCTCGGCCCGGCGTTGCTGGTGCAGGGCAAGGCGCTGGGGCAGCTCTGGCTGTTCATCGTGGCGCCGCTGATCGGGGCCGGGCTCGCGGGCGTGCTGTTCCGGCGAAAGCATCTGAGCGCGTGAAACGCCTGGCGGCTTTCGCGGCGGTGCTGCTGATGGCGGCGGCGTTCTGGACCTGGACCGGAACGCGGCCGCCGCTCGGCGCGCCGAAGGCGACGGCGGGGGACTGCGTCGAGGTCGGGATCTGGAGCAACGACTGGCACACGAGCTTTTCGCTCGCCGCCGATGTCCTGCCGCGCGACCATCCGCTGCGCCGGCTCTATCCGCAGGCGGGCTATTTTCTCGTCGGCTGGGGCGATGAGGCGTTCTACCGATCGGACGGGACCGACATCGGCCTGGGTCTGAAGGCGCTGTTGCCGGGCGGCGAGACGGTGGTCCACGTCATCGCCGCGTCGGCGCCGGTGGAGGAGCGGTTTCAGCCCACTGAAATGGCGCAGGTTGGTCTCTCGCATGCAGGCGCTGCGCAGCTCGCGCAAGCGCTGGCCGGCTCCCTACGGCTCGACCCGTCGGGCAACGCCATCGAGATCGCCCAGGGCCAGCACGGCGCCATGAGCCGCTTCCTCGCCGGGCGGGGGGCATTCGATCTGTTCTCGGTCTGCAACCACTGGACGGCCCGGACCCTGCGCCGCGCCGGCGTCGATCTGAACGCCGCGTTCGTCTATCGCGGCGACTGGCTGACCGGGCAGTTGAAGAAAAAAGCGCCGGCCTGCTCCGCCATTGGTTTCGCTGCCGCAACGTGACGATGAAGACATGACAAGGCGACATCTCGCCCGAGTCGGCCCATATTGGCGAAGATGACCGTCGCCGAAGCTACATTCACGCCGTCCCAGACCCACGCCGACGTCCAGTACTTGGCGTTGCTGCGCGATGTCTTGGAAAACGGCGACGATCGGGCCGATCGCACCGGCGTCGGCGCGCGCAGTGTCTTCGGAAGACAGCTCCGCTTCGATCTCGCGGAAGGCTTCCCGCTGCTGACGACGAAGAAGCTGTTCACCAAGGCGATCGTCGCTGAACTCATCTGGTTCCTGCGCGGCGATACCAACGTCCGCTGGCTGCAGGAGCAGGGCGTCACCATCTGGGACGAGTGGGCCGACACCG
The DNA here is from genome assembly GCA_031414315.1 of Hyphomonadaceae bacterium. Classification (GTDB taxonomy): domain Bacteria; phylum Pseudomonadota; class Alphaproteobacteria; order Caulobacterales; family Aquidulcibacteraceae; genus VFBF01. Next base: position 1,883 of record JANNVF010000129.1, read on the forward strand.
CCGGCGACCTCGGCCCCGTCTATGGCAAGCAATGGCGCTCATGGGCCGCGCCCGATGGCCGTTCGATCGACCAGATCGCCGGCGTCGTGGAAAGCCTGAAGACGATGCCGTATTCGCGCCGGCACATGGTCAGCGCCTGGAACCCGGCCGACGTGGACCAAATGGCGTTGCCGCCTTGCCACTGCCTGTTCCAGTTCTACGTCGCGGATGGAAAACTCTCGTGCCAGCTGTACCAGCGCTCGGCCGACATTTTCCTTGGCGTTCCCTTTAATATCGCCAGTTATGCACTGCTTACTCACATGATGGCGCAGGCAGTGGGGCTGGCGCCAGGTGCGTTCGTCCACACCTTCGGCGACATCCATCTGTACGCAAATCACCGTGATCAGGCCCGCGAGCAATTGAGCCGATCTCCGCTGTCTTTACCATTTCTTAAGCTCAATTCAGCGAAGCGTGATGTATTCGCCTTCATGCCGGAGGACATTTCGTTCGAAGGCTACCGGGCGCACCCGGCGATCAAAGCGCCGATTGCAGTTTGAAGGACTTGAGGTCGAAGTCGATGAACATGCTTCCTCGCCTTGTGCTACCGGCAGTCGCGACCCTGGGGATCATGTACCCGGCGTCGTTCCTGGTGGGCATGTGGAAGTCTGCGGAGAGCGGCGACCTTGAGGCGCCGGGCGCGTGGATCACTGGCGGCGAGCTGTCGGCGGGCTGGCGCTACGAAGTCTACGAACGGAATTTCCCGAAGACGTACCGCATCGACATGTCGGCGGCTGATCAGGGCTTCGGCTCGCTCTGCATCCTGGAAGTGCGCGGCGGCCCCAAGCCTCTGAGCGCATCGGCCGGCCCCGGCACGCTGATCTACGTTACGCTCGACAAGCCGCTGCCGGGCTATGAAAATTCCCGCGTCTCGATCGATCTGTCAGAAGCTATGCGCGCACGCTGCGCCGGTGTGGTCTCGAACGGCGAACTCTATGCGGGCGGCGCCGCTGAGCCGCTCAATCAGGCCGCGATGGGCCGCGCGCCGGAGCGTGCGGTCGCGACCTCGCGCCCCGTCCGCAGCACCGACGCGATGCTTGAGCAATCGCTCACGCCGGTCTCGCTTGAGCCCACCGCCGGGATGGGGATGTAGCCGCCATCACCGCTACATCCGACGACGCGGCCACGGCCGCGCCAGTGATCAGCCTGGTCGTCGCCCAGTCCAGCAATCGCGTCATCGGCGCGAACGGCGCGCTGCCGTGGCGGCAGAAAACCGACATGCGCCACTTTCGAAACATCACGAAGGGCAAGCCCGTCGTCATGGGCCGGAAAACCTGGGCATCGCTGAAAGGGCCGCTGGCCGATCGCGACAACATCGTGCTGACCCGCGACACCGAATTTCGCGCGGAGGGAGTCTGGTCGTTCGCCGCGCTCGACGTTGCGCTGGCCTGCGCCCGTACCCGCGCCATCGCACGCGGTGTGGAGGAGGTCTGTGTCATTGGCGGCGCCGACGTCTATCTGCAGGCCCTGCCGTTCGCCGATCGCATCCACCTGACCGACATCGACACCACCGCAGAAGGGGATGCGTACTTCCCCGAACTTGATCCCGCCATCTGGCGCGAAGTCGCCGGCCGCGCCGCACAGGCTGGGCCCGAGGACGATCACGCGATGCGCTTCCGCGTGCTGGAACGGGTGACCTAGGCGGGTTTTTGGTCTTGCGGTGCCGTCAGCAGTCCCGCGCCCTTTGAAACTGCGCTACGCTCTCCCCAACTTGAAAAAAAGGGAGACGCGAGATGGACTTCGAGGTGATCGCCGAGGGGCTGAAGTTCCCGGAAGGCCCCGTCATCATGCCCGATGGATCGGTCATCGTGGTGGAGATCCAGCGTGGCACGGTCTCGCGCTGCTGGAACGGCAAGACCGAAGTGATCGCCACGCCCGGCGGCGGCCCCAACGGTCTCGCGCTCGGCCCCGATGGCGCTCTCTACCTCTGCAACAATGGTGGCTTCGAATACCACGAGGTCGGCGGCATGCTGATCCCCGGCCATGCTGCGAAGGACTATTCCGGCGGTCGCATCGAGCGCATCGATCTCGCCACCGGCAAGGTGGAGCGCGTCTACGACAAGGTGGGCGATCACAAGCTGTCCGGCCCCAACGACATCGTTTTCGACAACGCCGGCAACATCTGGTTCACCGATCTCGGAAAGGGCTACGCGCGCACGCTCGATCGCGGCGGCGTCTATTACGCGAAACCGGATGGCTCGAAGATCACCGAGGTCGTGTATGGCGGCACCGGCTTCAACGGCATCGGTCTGTCGCCGGACGAGAGGGTGGTCTATGCCGCCGAAACCGACACTGGAAAACTCTGGGCGTGGGACATCGTCGGCGAAGGGCAGGTGGGCGAAGCGCCGGTCGGTCATCTCGGTCGGCACATTTTCACCTATCCGGGACACGTGTTCTTCGACAGCCTTGCGGTGGAAGCGGACGGCCGCGTCTGCGTGGCGACGATCATCAATGGCGGCGTCACCGCGATCCAGCCGGATGGCAAGTGGGAGCACCATGCGTTCCCCGACCTCATCGTCACCAACATCTGCTTCGGCGGCGCTGACATGCGGGACGCCTACGTGACCATGTCGGCGACGGGAAAACTGGTGAAGGCGCGCTGGCCGCGGCCAGGCCTGAAACTCAATTTCGCGCAATATTGAGCCGCGTATTGATCGCCGCCGCCGGGCGCCTATCTGATTTTGCATGACAGGCGGGCCGCGAGGCGCCGTGGACAGGGGCTCGGTATGATCAAGGTTCACCATCTCAACGAAAGCCGCTCGCAGCGCATCCTCTGGATGCTGGAAGAGCTGGCGCTGGCCTACGAGATCGTGCCGTACCAGCGCGATTCCGTCACCCGGCTCGCGCCGGAGTCACTGAAGGCCATCCACCCGCTCGGCAAATCGCCGGTGATCGAGTACAACGGACGCGTGATAGCAGAATCTGCGGCCAATCTCGATTACCTCGCGCGCTGGCATGGCAGCGAGAAGCTCGCGGTGCGCCCCGACAGCGATGAGTGGCCGCAATACCTGCACTGGATGCACTACGCGGAAGGCTCCGCGATGCTGCCGCTGATGCTGCAGATGTACACGATGCGCCTCGGCGAAGCCGGCGCTCCGTTGCAGCCGCGGATCACCAGCGAAATCGACAACCATCTCGGCTACATCGACGGGTCGTTGAAGGATCGCGAGTTCCTTGTGGGTGACAGGTTCACCGCCGCCGATGTCCAAATGTCGTTCGTGCTCGAAGTGGCGCGCGTGTTCGGCAAGCTCGGCGCGCTGCCGACGTCCAACGCCTACCTTGATCGGATGCATGCGCGGCCGGCGTACAAGCGTGCGATCGAACGCGGCGGGCCTTATTCGATGGGGGGCTAGAGCCAGCCTGGGAGCTTTTCCAGCTCCAGTTGCTCGCTCACCTTCCAGCGCCGGCGCACGACATCGAACGCATCGCCGCGCACCAGCACCTCGGGGACGAGTGCGCGCGTGTTGTAGGTCGACGCCATCACCGCGCCATAGGCGCCGGCGGTCTTGAACGCGACGAGATCGTCGGCGACGAGCGGCGCCAGCGCGCGGGCGCGGGCAAACGTGTCGCCGGTCTCGCAGACGGGGCCGACCACATCCATCGGCTCACGCGCCGCGGTCGTCGCCTCTGTCACCGGCCAGATGTCGTGGAACGCTTCGTACATCGCAGGGCGGATGAGATCGTTCATCGCCGCGTCGAGGACGAGGATCTTGCGGTCGGGCCGTTCCTGGATGCGGATCAC
>JANNVF010000130.1:0-8905 GCA_031414315.1 Hyphomonadaceae bacterium
CCGGCTAAACGCACAACCCCGCGCCGTAAGAAGGCTTGCACTTTGGGTTTTTTACGCCTAAGGGCGGGCCCGCGCACCCCGTTTTTCGCGGTGCGGGGCCCACATTTCCTGCACGGTGCGCCCCGTCACCGGATGGCGCCAGTCTGGCAGGATCTCCAGCAGCGGCCCCAGCACGAACGCGCGGGTCTGCAGGCGCGGATGCGGCAGGACGAGGCCCTCTTCCGTGCTGATCTCGCCGTCGAAATCCAGCAGATCGAGGTCGAGCGTGCGTGGCGCATTGCGCGCGGTGCGGATGCGACCGAACGCCGCCTCGGTGTGCAGCAGGACCGCCATCACAGCTTGCGCAGTCATCCCCGGCGCGTGCAGAAGGGCGACTGCGTTGGTGTAGGGCGGATCGGTCGGGTCAGGCCACGCCTCGGTCGTGTGACACGCCGAGACCGCGATGGGCGCCAGTCCTTCGTTGGTCAGGCGCTGAAGCGCCGCCGCCACGAGCGCCGCACCGGCAAGCCCGTTGAACGGCACATTGGTGCCGATCGCCACGATTGCCTGCCCCGTACTGTCATTTGGTCCTGAAGTTTTTTTAGCCATGGATTGCCCAAGACAATGTCGACCCACCTGCTCGACCAGATCATCTATCCCGAAGACCGCACCGCCCTGTTCATAGACGGCGCCAATCTATATTCCGCCGCGCGCGCGCTGCAGTTCGATATCGACTACAAGAAACTGCTCGTCGAGTTTCGCGGCCGTACGCGGCTCATCCGCGCCTGTTACTACACCGCCCTGCTGGAAGATCAGGATTTTTCGCCATTGCGCCCGCTCGTCGACTGGCTCGACTACAATGGCTACGCGCTGATCACCAAGGCGGCGAAGGAATACACCGACCAGAACGGGCGCCGGCGCGTCAAAGGCGATATGGACGTGGAGATCGCTGTGGGTATGCTGGAGCTTGCCCCGCACATCGACCACGCCTTCCTGTTCTCCGGTGACGGGGACTTCACCGCGCTGGTCGCGGCGGTCCAGCGCAAGGGCGTCCGCGTCAGCGTCGTCTCCACCACCCGCTCGAACCCGCCAATGGTGTCGGACGATCTGCGCCGTCAAGCCGATGCGTTCCTCGACCTCGCGGACCTGACAGGTATCATCGGGCGGCCGCCGCGTCCGCAATCGGCGGCGCCCGCGCGCGGGTACGACGACGCCAGCGAGGACACCGACCGGTGACGCACAGGATCGAAGCGCCGCGCGATTGTCGCCTGTGTCCGCGGCTGTCGGCGTACCGCGACGAGAACCGCCGCAAGGAGCCGACGTGGTTCAATGGCGCGGCGGCGTCGTTCGGGGCCGATGATGCGCGCCTCCTCATCGTGGGCCTGGCGCCCGGACGCACCGGCGCCAACCGCACGGGCCGGCCCTTCACCGGCGACTTCGCGGGCGACCTGCTCTACGGCACGCTTTCAAAACTCGGGCTTGCCGAGGGTGTCTACCGCGCCGACCCCGCCGACGGGTTCACGCTGGTGGATGCGATGATCACCAACGCGGTGCGCTGCGCGCCGCCGGAAAACAAACCGACCCCGGCGGAGATCGCCACCTGCCGACCATTTCTGGTGAACCGGATCAAGGCGCTGCCGAAGCTGCGCGCGCTGGTGGCCCTCGGCGCCATCGCGCACGAAAGCGTGCTGCGCGCGCACGACATGAAGCCCACCGCATCGAAGTTCGGCCACGGCGTGGAGACACCGCTCGCGGGGGGCGTCAGGATGTTCTCCAGCTACCATTGCAGCCGCTACAACACGCAGACCAACCGACTGACCGCCGCGATGTTCGAAGAGGTGCTGGCACGGGCGTGCGACTGGGCGCTGCAGGCGTGAGACCTGCTAGCCCCGCGACGTGAGCACCGCGATTTCCGCCAGCACGATCGGCATCGACCACGCGCCCGGCGCGGCCAGATAGCGCGGCTCCCACTCCGGCGCGAACTTCTCCTTGAACTTGCGCAGACCCTCGAAGTTGTAGAACGCGCCGCCCTGATCGTAGACGAGCCGACCGAGCCGCGCGAACAACGGCGCGTGCGGCTCATCCGACAGTCCCGACAACGGCGCCATGCCGAGGTCGAACCGCCCGTAGCCCTCCGCCTTGGCCCACAGCAGGATTTCGGTGATCAGGAAATCCATCGCGCCCGGCGGCGAGAGCGCCGAATCGTAGCGCATCAGGTCGATCGCCCCCCAGACCTTGTCGGCCGTAGTCCACAGCGTCGCGAACGCGATGGGCTGGCCACGCACGCGCACCATCGCCACGGGGCCGCGTGTCATGAACGCCGGATCGAAACGCCCGAGCGAAAATCCCTTCTCGCCGCTCTTGTGCATGGCAAGCCAGGCGTCCGACACCGGCCGCAGCGCATCAAGCAGCGCGGGCGTCGGCGGCGACACCACTTCGAACGTCGCGCCGTCGCGCTCGGCGAGCTTGCGGCGCGCCGTGCGCAGCGGCTGGCGGCGCGAGCCGGTGAGGCCGAACGCGTGCAGATCGACGACCGCGTTCTCGCCGATCTTTTCCAGGCGAAAGCCGAGGTCGATCAGATCGGGCAGCAGATCCGGCGGCGCCGCATAGATCACCGGCCGCAGACTCAAACCTTCCGCCGCCGTGCGAAACCGCGACAACGCATTGCGCCAGCTCGCGCGTTTGCCGATCGGCGCGCCCATCGCGACGTAGCTGCCGCCGCCGCGCGCCGCCATCACCACCGCCGCGCCGTCCTCGGCGAACACGAAACTCTTGTCACCGAGCAATGCGAGATGCGCTTCCGGCCGCGCCTGTTCGGCTGCTGACAAGAGGCTTTCCACACGCGCGAGATCACCCGGCGCCGGCGCGGCCGGATTGCGCTGCGCGGGTTTGAGAACAAAGGACCAGCCCACGATGGCGCCGAACATCAGCGCCGCGACCGCCACCGCGCGGCCAGCGCGGCCGATGTGTGCGTCGGTGACGAGCGACCACCACGGCGCCTCCGCAAACCCCGGTCGCTCCGCCGCCCACAGGATCGCGCCAACGCCCGCCATGACGATCGCGGCGGCGATGGCCAGCGTGAGCGGGCGCGACGGGAGCAACGCCGAAAGCCCGGCATGGCGAAAGAACGCGCGGCGCGTGACACCAAGTCCCGCACACCCCGCCAGACACGCCATGCCCGACACCATGTGCTCGTGGCGCACGAATGCATAGACGCCGAGAAACGCGAGCAGGCCCACCGCGCCCGCCCATGCGGTATCGAGCCGCCGGCGCAGCGCCATCGCCAGCGACATGAGCGCCACCCCGCCAATGCTGGCGGTGAACTCCGGCCATTCGTCGGTGAGCGCCTCCAGCGCGCCCAGTCCGGGAATCGCCGGCGTCGCTGCGGTCACTGCGCCCAGCAGCGCCACGGCGCCGAACACGAATGCCACCAACGCCGCGATGGGGGGCGCGTTGTCGAACAGACCGTCCAGCACTGACCGCTCTTCAGACGCCGCGCGCATGCCGTTCTCCCTGCAGCACCCATCCTGGCGCCAATTGGCGCACCCGGCTTGATCGCCGCCGCGCGCTGGCGCAAGGGAGCGACGCCACAGGAGGGGTTCATGCATCGCGCCGCCGTTGTTCTTGCGTCCATCGCGCTTGCCGCCTGCGGCCAGCCGTCAGCGCCCGCCCCGGAGCCGGCCGCCGCGCCCGCAGCGGCATCGGCCGCCCCCGTCGCCGCACGGACTCCCGAGCAGATCGCGACACTGATCGCCGCCCTGCCCGCGCCCTACAACGCCGGCGACTACGACAGCGGCAAGCGCACATTCCTGCAGTGCCGCTCCTGCCACACGGTGGAGGCTGACGGGCCCAACCGGGTCGGCCCGCACCTGCACGGCGTATTCGGCCGCCCGGCGGGATCGGTGGCGGATTTCAAGAACTATTCGGCGGCGCTCAAAGCATCCGGCATCGTCTGGGACGAAGCCGGGCTCGACGCCTGGATCACCAACCCGCGCGAACTGGTGCCCAACAACAGCATGGTGTTTCCCGGCCTGCGCAAGGACACCGACCGGCGCGATCTGATCGCGTATCTCAAAGTCGAAGCGACCGACTGAACGTTTCCTGATCGCGCTACCTGTCGGAAAACCGCGCACACTTTTCCGGGGAGCGCTCCGCTATTCCGCCGGCTTCAGCGCAGCGTCTTCCTCGCTCTCGAACCGCTCGATGTCACGCGCAACGGATTCCGGTGAACGGGTGAAGCGGGCGAGCAGGTCATAGAACACCGGCACCACGAACAGCGTCAGCATCGTCGCGACGGTGACGCCGAACACGATCACCACGCCGATGGTCTGGCGCGACTCCGCGCCCGCGCCGTGCGCGATCATCAGTGGCACCGCGCCGATCACCGTGGCGATCGACGTCATCAGGATCGGGCGCATGCGCAGGTCCGCCGCCTCCAGGATGGCGGCGCGAATGTCGCGGCCCTCGTCGCGGAGCTGGTTGGCGAACTCCACGAGCAGGATGCCGTTCTTCGCCGCCAGCGCGATCAGGATGATCAGCCCGATCTGGCTGTAGATGTTGAACGAATTGCCGAACATGAAGAGCCCGAACACGCCGCCAGCCACCGCGAGCGGCACCGTGAGCATGATCACCAGCGGGTGCACGAAGCTTTCAAACTGCGCGGCGAGCACGAGAAACACGATCAGCAGCGCAAAGCCGAACGCGAACACGATGGCCCCGGTGGAGTCGCGGAACTGCTTGGCCGCGCCCTGGTAGCCGATGGTGATGTTCTGCGCGCCGATCTCGGCCTTCGCCGCCGTCTCCAGGCTCGTAAGCGCATCCCCGATGGCATAGCCCGGTGCGAGAGTGGCTGCGATGGTGACCGCCGCAAGACGATTGAGGCGGCGGCGTTCGCCGGTTTCGCCGACGGTCTTGTACGTCACCACCGCCGAGAGCGGCACGAGCGCGCCGGTCGTCTGCGAGCGCGCGTACTTGTTGGTGAGGTCTGTGAGTTCGGAGCGCTCGTCGCGTTCCGCCTGGAGGAAGACGTAGTACTCGCGGCCACGGTCCGTGATCGTGTTGACGCGGCGCGCGCCCATGGTCGCTTCCAGCGTGCGGCCGATTTCCTGCACGGAAACACCCAGCGCGGCGGCGCGTTCGCGATCGATGTCGACGATGGCGCGCGGGTTGGTGGGTTCGTAGTTCATGCGCGGGCGGATGAGCCCCGGGTTGTCGCGCATGCGCCCGACGACCCGATCAGCCACATCGGCAAGCTCCGCATAGTCCTGCCCGCCCAGCACGATCGAGACGTCGTTGCCGCCATTGCCGCCGGCCAGCGGGTTCTGCATCGAAACCCGCACGACCGCGCCCGGGATTTCGCCCATCTTGCGGTTCATCTCGCCGATGATCTCGTCGCCCGAGCGCGCGCGCTCATCCCAGTCAGCCAGGAAGACGCGCCCGAGGCCTGAATTGAAGCGGTTGGCGCCCTGATCGCCGAAGCCCGGCGCCACCACGAGAATACGCGTCGCCTCGCCGCTTTCCACGTAGGAAAGCAGGATGCGCTCCACGTCCTCCATGATGCGCTTGGTGAACTCGAAGCCCGACCCTTCCGGTGTCTGCACGTTGATCAGCAGATTGCCGCGGTCTTCCGGGCGCGTGAGCTCCGAGGGGAGCTGCTGCATCATGAACCAGCCGCCAAACAATACCGCACCGAACAGCGCAAACACTGCGGGCTTGAATGCGAGAGCCGCGTCGAGCGAATTGCGGTAGCTGCGACGCAGGCCGTTGAGCGTGCTGTTCACCGTGCGCACAAAGCCGCCTTCATCGCCCACCGGCTTCAGCAGCTTCGAGCACATCATCGGTGTCAGCGTGAGTGACGCCACCATCGAGATCACCACGACGCCCGCGACGGTTACCGCGAGTTCGATGAAGAGGCGACCCACATAGCCGCCGACAAACAGAAGCGGCGCAAATACCGCCACCAGCACGGCCGACGTCGCAACGACCGCGAAGAACACCTGCCGTGTGCCGCGCATTGCGGCGACCGGTGCGGGCTCGTTGTAGTGGTCCATGCGGCGCTGAATGTTCTCCAGCACGACGATGGAGTCATCGACGACGAGACCGATGGACAGCACCAGCGCCAGCAGCGTCAGCAGGTTGATGGAGAATCCGAACGCCGCCAGCAGCGCAAACGAACCGATCAGGCACACCGGAATGACCGCTGCGGGGATCGCCGCCGCCCGGAATGACCCGAGAAACAGCACGATTACCAGCACGACCAGGAACACCGCTTCCGCGAGCGTCTCCCAGACTTTGCCGATGGCCTTGTCGATGAAAGTGGTGGTGTCGAGTGCGATCACCGCGTTGGTGCCGGCAGGTAAATTCGGGCGAATCGCCTCCAGTTCCTTGCGGACACCGGCGGCTACCTCCAGCGCGTTCGACTTCGACTGGCGCACGATGCCGAGGCCGATCTGGTTTTCGCCATTGCCGCGGAACACGCGGCGCGTATCCTCCGGCGCCAGTTCAACGCGCGCAATGTCACCGAGACGCACCACCGTGCCGTCGCGCTCGGCGATGGCCATGCGTTTGAAGTCTTCCGGCGAGTTGAAGATGCGGTTGGTGCGCAGGTTATAGAGCCGCTCGCGGCTTTCCACGTAGCCGGCGGGCGTTTCGATGTTTTGACTGCGGAGCGCGGTCTCCACGTCCGTCACCGTCAGCGACCGCGCGGCCAGCGCGTTGGCGTCGAGCCAGATGCGCAGCGCCTTCCGCTGCGAGCCGCCGACGCGCACGCTTGCCACGCCGGGCAGCGTGGACAGTCGGTCGACCACGTTGCGCTCGGCATAGTCGGTGAGGCCGACGAGATCGAGCTGCGTTGAACTCAGGTTGATCCAGATGATCGGATCGGCGTCGGCGTCCTGCTTGGTGACGACGGGAGCGTCGATGTCGGCCGGCAACTGACCGCGCGCGCGGTCGATGGCGTTGCGCACGTCGTTGGCGGCGTCTTCGAGATTCCGGCTCAGGTCGAATTCGATGTTGATGCTACCGCGCCCGTCGCGGCTGTTGGAGCTGATCGTGTCGATGCCTTCGATGCCTGACAGCTGATCCTCGATCACGCGCACGACGGTAGTTTCCACCACCTGCGCCGAGGAGCCGCGATAGCTCACGTCCACGCTGACGATCGGGCGGTCCACGTCCGGCAGTTCGCGCAGCGGCAACGTCGTGAACGCAATCGCGCCAAACACGATGACCAGCAGGCAGAAGACGGTCGCCAGAACCGGGCGGCGAACCGAGAGATCGGAGATCGAGGCCATGCGTGCCTAGTCCGCCGCGCTGGTGGGCGACTGGCCACCGGAGCCGGCCGCCTGGGGCGACGCAACAGCGGCGGCAGGGGCGGACTCGCGGCCACGCAAGTCCGTGTTGGCGGCGGTCGACGGCGCGGCGGTGCTTGCGGACGCGCGCGTTTTGGTGACGCCTACGGTCGGCGGCGGCGCATCGCCTTCCGCCGGTGCAACAGCCGCCGCTATGGGCGCGGGGACGGATGTCGCCGGCACGACGCGCACGGGCTGGTTCGGACGCGCACGCTGCACGCCCTCGACGATGATCTTCGCGCCTTCGGTCACGCCGGCCAACAGTTCCACGAGCCCGCCGGAGCGGCGCCCCGCGCTCACTAGCACTGGCACGACCACATCGCGGCCGTCGCGTTGCTCCAGCGTGTAAAGATAACTGCCGTCGGAGCGTTCCAGCACCGCAATCTCCGGCGCCGCGAGCGCGACGCGCGGGTTGGAGCGCAGCTCCACCGTCATCAGCATGCCGGGCTTCAGCATCCCGTCGCGGTTCGGAATCAACGCGCGCACCCGCAGCGTGCGCGACTGGGCGTTGACCCGGGTGTCCACGTCCGCGACACGGCCGCGAAACTCGCGGCCCGGTTGCGCGGGAGAAGACGCCACGATATCGGCGCCGACCATCGCCTGCGCGATCTGGCTTTCGGCCACTTCAAAATCGAGTTTGATCTCGGATGTGTCATCGAGGGTCGCGATCGGATCGCCCGGACGCACGAGCGCGCCGGGGCTGGCGGTGCGCAGGCCCATGACGCCGGCGAACGGGGCCCGGATGGTGCGATCACCGATACGGGACTCACCGGCGCGGACACGGGCTTCGCTTTGCTCGAAGGCCGCGCGGGCGGCCTCGACGCGCTGCGCGGGCGCAAAGCCTTTCTCGCCCAGTTCCTTGAAGCGGTCGTAGTCGCGGCGGGCGGCCTCGCGGCTGGCGCGCGCTTCCTCCAGATCGGCCGACTGCTCGACGCTGGACAGCTGCACCAGCACCTGACCGCGCGCGACCCGGTCGCCGCTTTCGAAACGGATGGCGCGGATGACGTCGGTCACCTTGGCGCTGACGACGATGGATTCCTTCGCCTGGGCGGTGCCGATGGCGCGGACGATATCATAAAAGGGCTGCTTCGCGACCGTGCCGACTACGACGACGGGCGCGTCGCCGCCGCCCTTGCCTTTGCCGGCCCCCTTGCCCGCGCCGGGTGGTCCACCCTGGGCGGCGGTCTGGCCGCCGGCCTCATCCTTGCCGCCCAGCAGGCTTTTGCCCAGTACGGCAACTGCCATGGCGACCACCACAAGGGTCACCACTGCGGCAAAGCCGAAGCGTTTGAAGAGGTCCGCCATTGAAGTCCTGTACCGCCGGTATATTGCGGATATGTGTTGGATGGACCGCCGCGTCCAGCTTTCACTCAGCGACGGTTCGCCGACCAGTACCCCAAAATGATTGTCGGTTCGATGACATCTCCGTCCTGAACCCGGAAACGCGCCGAAATCTGCAGTCCGCGCCCCTTGGCGGAGAAGCGCACGAGGCTGGCCTGCGCCTTGATCGTCTCCCCGAAGCGGAGGTCGTCATCGACAAAGACCTGGCCGAGCCCCAGCCAGCGCTCGTTCGGCCGCCA
>JANNVF010000131.1:0-3293 GCA_031414315.1 Hyphomonadaceae bacterium
TCCAGCCATGCCTGCTCGGACAGCGCATGAGGGCCCGCTTGCACATACTCGACTTCGTAGCCTCGGCGTCTCCGCACCGGCTCGAACATGCCCAGATCCTCGAAAGCCACATGACGCAGGGCGACGCAGCGCTTGGTCATCCGTGTACGGCACAAACACCGCCTGCACCGGCTGGGCGGCCAACCTCGACGCCTCGGATTTCGAGAACGGCTGCATCATCGCGCTGGTGGGGCTTGAGGCGGCGTCAGCCTCCCCTGCGCTGAAGGACGAAGCGGCGACGGCGTTTGCAAGCTGGGAAGAAGAACTGACCGAGATGGCGACGTCGAAAGGTCTCGGCGCACCGCAGGCGCGCCGCTTCGCCGCCGCGTTCATCGGCTCCGTGGAAGGCGCGATCATGCTGGCGCGCACGCGGCGCCAGTCGCGCGCGATGCTCGATTCCGCCGACGCGATGAAGGCGTACGCGCGCAGTCTGCGCGTCGAGACCGAAGCGGCGCTTCAGCTCCAGCGATAGTTGAAACTGATGCTGATGCGCTCCGCATCGGCGTCGTTCATCGGCACTTCGTGGCGCAGCCAGCTTTCCCACAGCAGCACCGTGCCTGGCGTCGGCGCGACGGTGACGAAGCGGCGGTTCTCCGGCTTCGCGCGCGCCTTGCGCGGGGGCGCCGCCATCATCAGCGGCAGGCGTGGATCTTCGAGCCGCAGGGGCGCGGCGCCTTCCGGCGTCTCGATGTAGAGCGTGCCGCTCACCGCCGCGTTGGGGTGGATGTGGCCGCTGTGCACGCCGCAGGGTTCAAGGATGTTGATCCAGAGATTGTCCAGCACCAGCGGCCGCCCGCCCAGATCGAACTCCGCCGCCACCGCAAACGCAGCGACGTGCGCGGTGAGCCGTTCCTCCAGCATGGCGAACGTCGGATCACGCCAGCCGAGATCGGTCAGCGAGCCGTAGGACGTGTAGCCGAGATAATGGTTCTTCTCGCACCACGCCTGTCCCGCCCCATCGTCCACCGCAATCGACCGGCAGGCGGTCGCGAGATCGGCCAGCAGCGTCTTCTCCGCCGGGCCGCCGATGCGCCCGCGGTAGAGGTGGGTGGGGAAAAGGGTCTCGATTGTCGCCATGGCGCGCTGGTACAATCCCTCGCGCGGGAAGGCGAGCCGCTTCCCAGATAGAAAGAGCGATGGCGAACATGCGTCTCAACCAGGTCACCGTCGGCGCGATCGATCTGGATCGCTCCATCGCGTTTTACCGGGTGCTGGGACTGAAGCTCATCGTGCAGTCGCCGCACTATGCGCGGTTCGAACTGCCGGACGGCGACAGCACGTTTTCGCTGCACGTAGCGGCCGAAGGCCCCGGCCCGCACGCGCCGGTGATCTACTTCGAAAGCGAGACGCTCGACGCCGACATTGCGCGCCTGAAGACAGCGGGGATCGCGTTCGACAGCGATGCCGTCGACCAGAGCTGGCTCTGGCGCGAGGCGCACCTGCGCGATCCCGCCGGCAACGCGCTGATCTTGTTTCATGCGGGCGAAAACCGCACGCATCCGCCGTGGCGCATGTCCGCGTCCTGACACCAAACACTCTCACACCAGGCCACATGTGGCCTTTGCAGACATGGGCAAGTAAGGTTTCGGCTTCTGGAAGCGTCGGCTTTCACGGAACATGTGTCGGGTCGGTCTGGACCGGGCGCTGAGAGGTTGGGGAACCCGAATGCCTGCGTTGCAACCGACCTTCGTCCTGGTCAACACGGCCGGCGTTGACACCGCGATCGCGACCGCGTGGCAGAATTTGGCGGCGGCGGCGATATCGCAGTGGAGCGCGGTTCTTGCCGGAGACTCCCAAGTAACTGTGCGGCTTGAGATCCTCACGTCTACAGTGTCAGGCCGCGTGCAAGGCGGCCCGGGTTCGACCGTCGCGTTCAACGCGCCGATCGGTTCTGGCAGCGAAGGGACGCCTGCGGCGGAGTTGCGGACGGGAATCAACCTCAACGGCGCCAACACCGACATTCTCATCCAGGTACAGGCGAGCTATCTGCTGAATCAACTGTTCCTGGATTCAACACCCGGCACGTCCAACGACATTCCGTCAAACCGGACGGACGGTCTGTCGGTTCTGCTGCACGAAATCGGACATGCGTTGGGCTTCTCCGGGTATTGGGAGGAAGCGACGAACACTTACAGCGGAGGATTTCGCAGTCCTTACGATGTGAGGATGGTGCAGCAACAGGGCGAGGCGAATTTCAGCGGTCCGAACACTACGGCGGTATTCGGCGGCGCGGTCCCTCTGACCGACAACAACTATGCACACTATGGCAACGTGTCCGCGCCTCCCGGCGCCAATCCGCTGGCCGGATTGATGAACGGCGTCATCTTCTTCAACGGCGCCCGTTATACGATCAGCGATCTCGACCTGGCCTTTCTGGCCGACGTCGGCCTCGGCACCATCCGCGACGACATCTTTGACCAGACCTACTTCACTGCCCTTCGCGGCGGCGGCGGGTCGGACCTGTTTCGCGGCGACTATTCAAGTTCATCGGCGCCCATGACCATCAACGTCTCCGGGCCCACGATCACTATGCCCGGCGGACTGCAACTGTTCGAGATCGAACGCTTCGAACTCACGCTGGGGAGCGCTGCCGATACTTTCACCGGCAGCGCCGGCGCAGACATCGTGCGCGGCGCCGACGGCGCAGACACCCTCAGCGGCGGCGACGGAAACGACACGCTCGACGGCGGTAGCGGGGCCGACATCCTCACCGGCGGACTGGGTGACGATACGTTCGTGATCGACTCGACCTTGGATGTGGTCAGCGAGTCGCTTGGTCAAGGCACAGATACGGCACAGACAACGCTGACCAATGTCTCTCTTGCCAGCTTCGCCAACATCGAGAACCTGACATACGCCGGCGCAGTGGCCTTTATCGGCCAGGGCGATGCCGGTGTGAACGTCATCATCGGCGGTCCCGGCAACGACTATGTCTACGCCTACGCTGGCGACGACACCGCGCGCGGCAATGCCGGTGTCGACGTATTCATCATGGCCGAAGGCAACGACACGGTGTTCGGCGGTGACGCTACCGATTACCTGTTCGGCGGCGACGGCAATGACACGCTCAACGGCGAAGGCGGCGTCGACGTGTTTCTCGGTGGCGAAGGCGCCGACACCATGGTTGGCGGCGCGGAGGGCGACTTCTTCTACGGCGAGAACGGCGACGACATCGCGTTCGGCGAAGCCGGCAACGACATCTTCGTGATGACCGCCGGCAATGACACCGCCACCGGCGGCGACGGCCAGGACTA
>JANNVF010000132.1:0-2611 GCA_031414315.1 Hyphomonadaceae bacterium
CTGGCGCACGTCGTCAGCGGTGAAGCCGTCGGCCTCACGGTAGAGGTAGCCGTCAAGCGTCACAGCCTGCCCGGCAGCTTCGGCGCGCTGCGCCAGGGCGAGGCGTTGGTGTCCATCGGCGACGAAGCGTGTGCCGTCCCCACGCTCGAATACGAGCACTTTGCCGGACGACACAGGATCGAACGTCTGCACGCCTTCCAGCGTGCCGGTCTGTCCCTGCGCTCCGGCCGATTTCTTGTATTGGAACGCGGCGGGGTCGAAGCCCACCTCGCTCGGCTTGAATTGCTCAAACGTGATCGGGCGCGTGACGCCGCGAAAGGTCGACTGTTGTTTAGCGCCGGGCTCAGGCGCCGGTGCATCGTCGGCGATGCGTGCGGCGCTCGCCGTTTCTTCAGGCACGGGCTCGCGAAGGATGGCGGCGGGTTCGGGCTCAGGGCCGAACTCGCGCACCTGCTCGTCGGACTCGTCGATCACGCGATAGGATTCCGGATCGGGCTCGATGCCGGAACGGTTCAGTGTGGCCGCTTCCGTGGTCGCGGCCTCGCGCGCGCTGTTCGACTGCGCGGCGCGCACGGCGGCGGCGACGTTTTCGACGGACGCGGTCGGGGTGTCCGCGATGTCCGGCGCGTCGGGGGCGGGCGCTGTATCGGCCCTGGGACGCCCGCCAGGACGTGCGACGCCGAGACGCCCCTGCACGACGTCCATGCCGGTGCGGCCCACCACGCCGATCGTGCCGCCCACCACGATACCGATAGCGGTGTTCGTCAGGAAGTCCTTGAACGTGTAGGGCTGGCCCATCTCGCGCGCACCGACGGCGGTTGCGTATTCGCCCACCGCAGAGCCGAGCCCGTTGATTGCCGCGTCCTTCACGAACGTGCCGATCACGGTGCGCACGGGCGCTCCACCGATGGCGGCGAGGGAACCGGCGATGGCCGTAGGGTCGCCAGCGGCGATGTTGCCGCCGAGATCGCCGAAGCCGGAGATGAGCATGCCGGGGATTCCGAATTGCTTGTTGAAGTCGGCGCCTTCCTGTGCCGACTCCATCATCAGGTCTTGTGCGCGCTTCGAGATCGCCTCCGGCGTGGCGCGTGCGATCAGGGCTTGGACGCGCGGGTCGACCGGCTTGAACTCGCCGCCGACGTTCTCCGCACGGGTCGGCGACGTCAGGCGAAGCATCTCTTCGAGCCACGCGCGTTCGGTGTTTTCGCCGTCGTTCTGGCCCATGTCGCGGTTGCGGATGCCGCCGACACGAAGGCGATCTTGCGTCATGGGGTTCGGCAGACGCTTACCCGTCAGCCGAAACATTTCGTCGTTGATCTCCGCATACGCCTCTTCGCGCGGGAGATCGTGCAGTTCGGTCGAGCGCGTGAAGCGCCCGGTGCGGGCGCCGATCGCGAAACCGTCGAAAAGTCCCGGCTCCGCTTCCGGCGTGACTTCGACGGCCAAGGTATCATCGGCCACTTGGCGCCTCCGGCATCACGGCATCGGGACGCCGCACGGCAAGTGCGGGCCGCAGTTTGTTGAGGTCGAGCACGTAAGGCGCGCGGGTTTCGTCGGGCAGCACTTCCCACTTGCCGTTAGTGCCGGGGGCCATCGCCAGCGTGAGGTGATAGCGGCCCGGCGCCCCGGTGGAGATGAGGCGCATACCATTCAGTTCGGCGAGACTTGCCGCGCCTTCGCGCCCACCGGGCCGACGCATGAACGGAGCGCCGCCCGTGCCCGACGCCGCGACCCAATCGACGAATTGCATGCCGTTCAAGATCGTCGGGAGTTGGCCCGTCTTGATCCACGGCGGCGCCTGCACATTGAGGCCGCGCGACGTCACCAGCCCGCCGAAGGACTCGCCATTGATCGTGCGTTCGCCGCTCACGGTGCGCACGGCGCGCTCGTATGCGCCCTTGTCCTGCGGAGCGCCTTCAGCGAAGGCGCCCTCGAACAGAAGATCGGCGGCGCGGCGGCGATCGGCGAGTTGCTGCGGCAGCATGCCCGGCGTGTTGAGGCGCGCCCATACCTCGTCGCGCTTATCCACCTTGAGATCAGCGGGCCGGTAGCCGTCGTTTCCGGCGGTTCCGACACGGCGCAAGAGTTGCTGTCCCGCCAGGATACGGCGCGCGGCGTTCATGTCGCCGCCCGCGAGCATCATGCCGGCGTAGCCAAGCGCGGGACCGGCGGGGCCGATCTCGGCGAAGACGGCGCGTTGGTCCGCTTCGCTCGGGACGCCCTCATAGATCAGCATTGCGGCCTGCATCGCAGCGTCGCCGCCATTGTCCGCGAGCGCACCGAACGCCTCGCGCTCCGCCGGAAGGAAAAACTGCACGCGAGCGCCGCCCGCCGTTGCAGCGGCGCGCTTCGCTTGCTCGACGCGAGCGGTCATGGAATCCGGCGTCGCTCCGGCGCCAACCACGGGGCGAAGCGGCTCGTGCTGGAAGTCCCTCAGGAACTCCAGTGGGTTGCGGCGTTGCGCGGCGGCGGCTTCGTCGGCGAACCTGATGCCGTATTTGTAGGCGCGCGCACGGCCCTCGTCGTCGGGGTTTGCATCGGCTTCAGCGGCCCACGCGGACACGGTCGCTGCGACGGTCGGATAGTCGAGGCCGCGCAATGCGTTTTCGAC
>JANNVF010000133.1:0-2206 GCA_031414315.1 Hyphomonadaceae bacterium
GAGCGCGCCGAGCAGCAGCAAGAGCCCGTCACGCGCGGTCATGCCGAGCCCGAACAGCACGATCACGAGCCCGGGCGCGATCGGCGCGAACGGAATGAAGCCCAGCGGGATGGTAATCAGCGCGGCGGCCACGCAGAGCAATGCGATGAGGTTCACAAACGGCGCCGCCGCCAGGAACGTGAGCCGCGGCTTCAGGAAAGCGTCGATGCGCTTCGCCCACGGACGAAAACCGCTCACGCCTTTCATCAGGAGATCGGCGGAGATCTGGCGGTCGAGCACGCCGCCGGGCAGCCACGGCCGCTTCATGCCCACCGCCATCTGCAACGCTATGACCAGCGTCAGCGCCGCGGAAAGCCAGGTCATGCCGGGCACGGCGGTGGCGGGCGAGATCGAGAACAGGCCGATGACCAGCAGCAACGGGCCATAGGAACGCCGGCCCACGGCGGCCATGAGCTCGCGAAACGTCACCCCGTCGGCGGTGTGCTTTTCGGCGTCCACCAGTCCGGTCATCTCATCGAGCAGCGATTGCAGGTTCTGCTTGGCGGGTTTCGCGGACGTGGACGATCTGGAGGTCGGGCCGACCATGACTGCTCCACAACGAAGACGGGGACACTCCCCCAGTTTGCCGGATGACGCCAGCATCCTCCTCGCGCCCCCTTCATCGCGCGAGAGCCGCCATCGGTTCCCGCGAGGCTTGCGCACCGCGCGCGTCCGCGCTTCAACGCGGCCATGATCCTGTTTTCGAACCTGCCGCAGATCTTCGACCGCGCCCGCGCCGGCGACCGCGTGCTGGATGTGGGCGGCGGGCGCCACCCGCTCAACCTCTCCACCCACGTTCTCGATCTGATGCCCTACGCCGACACCGGCGCCCACGGCGCGCTGGATCCGCAGAACGAGCGGCGGTTCACGCCGGAGACGTGGATCAACCACGATGTGTGCTCCGAGCCGTGGCCGTTCCCGGACAAGTTCTTCGACTTCTCGTTCTGCTCGCACCTTCTTGAAGACGTACGCGACCCGATCTCGGTGTGCCGCGAACTCATCCGCACGTCGAAGGCCGGCTACATCGAGACGCCCTCGCGCACGCGGGAGATTTTCGCGAAGGCCCGCTTCTTCGAACTGCGCGCGCTGGCCGGCGCGATGCCCGACGTGGGCTTCAACCACCACCGTTGGTTCGTCGAGATCGACGGGACGCACGTCAAGTTCACCGCCAAGGACCAGCGGCTGCTGAACCGACGCGGCCGCTTCATCACCCGCGGCGACCTTGGTCGGAAGATGACCGAGACCGAGAGCGGCGCAAGTCTGTTCTGGGACAACAGCTTCACGTTCGAGGAAGCGTTCATCGACGATCCCGGCGAGATGCTGGACGCGTATCGCGCAAAGGCGTTGGCTAGATTGCGAGCGTAACAGCGGCTCCTTTAACCTCATGGGAAGACCGCTCTTATGAAGCGCGTTTTGAGGTATGTGGTTGTTGCATTCGCGGCGCTGCTCACCGTGATCAGTGTCTGCGCGTACTTTATGCAGGACATTTCGGCGAGCGTCCTTTTCTCGTCTGTCTTCGTAGCCTTGATGATGTTTTGGCCACGAACGGTCGGAGGCGCCATTTTTCCCTCGATGAAGTCGAATGAGGACCGCAGGCGTGAACGCGACCGCGGGCCATAACCAACAAGAACGCAGGCAGCAGGCATAGCCGCATGCGTTTTCACGCTGCGGGTTTGACACGTGCCCCACCACTGGAGGGCCGGGACGCGAGGCGGGCCCCGCGAAAGGTGGCGTCTTGCGACGCCGGACTGCGAAGCCTGCCTCGCGTCCCGCGATTGTTATGCGCCGAGACCTCACGCCGGAGCATTTTCCGCCCCGGATGTGACCGCTCCGACGGCGTGCGGGACGGTGTGTTCAGACACCGCGCCCCGGACCCGCCGCGTTCCTCCTACCGTTGTAGGACTCCGCAGCGCTGACCACGCTCAACCGCTCACTCCCGCATCGTCTGAACAGCTGTGCACGACTGCCCTCCCGCGGAAGCGATGGGGAGACTATAACGCGGGTTCAGACTCAGCTGAATTCGATCGCGCAATCGCCCCTCTTTCCACGCCTCTCCCTGAAAGGGAGAGGTTGGGTGAGGTCTCTCCGCGCAGCGCATTTCCGTTGCAGTAAAAGGCGAAACGTTCCACGCGCTTCCCCCGCTCACCGCGCCGACCCCCACTCAACC
>JANNVF010000134.1:0-5814 GCA_031414315.1 Hyphomonadaceae bacterium
AGCCGCGCCCCCATGCGCAGCGGTGATTGCGACTGCGAAGCAGCCAGTGCTGCCGTCACAAGGGAGCGTTACGCCCCCCGCCGTGTCGGCGGCCCCCCCCAAAACAACACGGCCCGGTCGTGAGACCGGGCCGTTTTTTTACGTGGGGTCAGTCGAAGATGTCGAAGACATCGAACCGCTTCTTCCGGCGCTGACCGGAGACGTCGTAGCCGCCCCGCTCTCCGTACTCTCCGCGCTCGCCACGCTCGCGGCCCCCGTATTCCGGGCGGGACTCGTAGGGCGGCTCGGCGCGCGGTGGCCGGTGCTGCTCATCCAGCGCTGCAGCGACCGGCGGGCGACCCTCATCATCCGCGCGGACCATGCCCATCAGTTTTTCCAGCTCTCCGCGGTCCAGCCAGACGCCCCTGCACGTCGGGCAGATGTCCAGTTCAACGCCCTGACGCACGAGGGCCTGCATGGGCGCGTTGTCATTCGGACAGGTCAGCAGGGGCATGCGTTTCTCCATCGGTGAGGACGGATATGGCGGCCCCTGCGCCGCGCGCCATGGCTGCTGGAGCGCTTTGACGCAAACGTGTTCATGGCTCCGGGGGAGTGTTGCATCGCCCGGCGGCGGCGCTTAAACAGTCGCCTCTCGCGCCGGGAGGCTCTGCTTCGCGGCGCGTGCTGGGGTGTCGCCAAGTGGTAAGGCAGCGGTTTTTGGTACCGCCATTCCGAGGTTCGAATCCTAGCACCCCAGCCAGTTCGCTCCGTTGACTCCAGGCGACAAAAAAGGCCGGCACGCTCTCGCGGCCGGCCTTCTTCGAGACGTGCTGCGTGGGCCTACTTCGGCGCTTCGGCAGGAGCAGGCGCTGGCGCCGGTGTCGTCGCAGCCGGCGCTGGCGTGACGGTCGACGGCGTCGCCGCGATGCCGGGGGCCGGGACCGCCGCCGGTTGAGCGGGGGCCGTGGCGGTCGGCGCGATCCGCGCGAGCGCTTCGGTATTGCCTGTGACGATGTAGTAGACGAAGCGGTTGTGCGATCCGCCGGGGGCGGCCGGATCATCGAGGAATTCCTCGAAGTTCGTGCCTTCCGTCAGCCGGGTCGCCGCGATCAGCGCGTCGATCTTGTCGTAGACCGCCGGGACGATCGTATCTTCCGCGCCCGTGTAGGAGACCTTGATCGCCGTGCCGGAGGGGGTTTCGCCGGCCTTCACACCGATCAGCACCGCCGGGCGCTGGCCGACGTACGGAATGCCGAAGTTGAAGCCGTAGGTGTCGCCGGTCCATGCCGTCTCCACCGCGATCGGGTTGGAGAGCTGGAGGTTGTTGGACGCGAACACCGTCTTCAGAATCGCCGTCGCCTGACGCGCGCCATCCGAGATCTGACCGGCGCCCTTGGTGGTGGAGCCTTCCAGATAGAGGAAGGGCCGCGCCGGGACGCTGGTCACTTCATAGACGAGGTCGGAGAAGTCCGCCGTCGGTGTCTTCTTGGCTTCCGTGTCCGCCCAGCTCGCGATGGCGCCGACGACAGGCTCAAGCTGCGCGCCGCTCATGCCCTGGCCGCGCTCGACCGGGTTGAACCCCAGGTCCTGCGTGACGGTGATCTTCACGGTGGTCGCTGCGGCGGACGGGGTCAGCGCGTACTGCACCTTGCCGGTCTTGCCGCCGAACACGATCGAGGCCTCGACCGTCTTGCGCAGGTCGAGCGCCGTGACAGTCTGGGTCAGGCCATCGGCGACCGCCACTTCGGCTGGGGCTGAGGCCAGCAGCGCGAACACGGTGGCGACCGGACGGTCGATCGTGATCGTCTGTTCCTTCTGCACCTTACCCGGCAGGACGACATAGCTGCCGCCAACGCCCGCGCCGGCCAGAGCCACCGCGCCGATCGCCAAATTTCTAAGAAGCGCCATGCTTCATCTCCCCGTGGATCCACTCGCGGGGGTTCTTAACAGATCGCTTTGGGGGCCGATAGAGATTGTCGCGGCCCGGTGCAGGACCGAGTTCAGCCCGCTGGGGGATCGAACGCCCCGGCCTCCGCCGATCCCACGGCGCGCAGGGCGAAGGCGTAGTCGAGGGCGACTTCCTTGAGGAAATCGAACCGCCCCGAGGCCCCGCCGTGGCCCGCGTCCATGTTGATCTTCATCAGCACGGGGCGCCCGCTGGTGGAGTTGGGGCGCAGCCTGGCCACGAACTTGGCGGGCTCCCAGTAGGTCACCCGCGGGTCGCTCAGGCCGCCCGTGGCAAGGAAGGCAGGGTAGGCGCGGGGGCTGATCTGGTCGTAGGGGCTGTAACTCAGGATGTAGTCATAGGCGGCGGCGTCCTCGATCGGATTGCCCCACTCGGGCCACTCCGGCGGGGTGAGCGGCAGCGAGGTGTCGCTCATGGTGTTGAGCACGTCGACGAACGGCACCGCCGCGATCACGCCGGCCCACAGATCGGGCCGCATGTTGGTCACCGCGCCCATCAGCAGGCCGCCAGCCGAACCGCCGTACGCGACGATCCTGCCCTTGGTCGCATAGCCGCGCGCGATGAGTTCTTCGCCGCACGCGATGAAGTCGGTGAAGGTGTTCTTCTTCTTGTCCTTGCGGCCGTCGAGGAACCAGCCCCAGCCTTTCTCCGAGCCGCCGCGAATGTGTGCGGTGGCCCACACCCAGCCGCGATCGACCAGCGAGAGCTTGCTGGTGGAAAACGACGCCTCCATCGGGATGCCGTAGGAGCCGTAGCCGTAGAGCAGCATCGGCGCCGATCCATCGAGCGGCGTGCCCGCCTTCATCAACACTGTGATCGGCACGTCAGCGCCGTCGGGCGCCTTCGCGGAGAACCGGCGCGTGACATACTTCGCCGGATCGTGACCTGACGGAATCTCCTGTACCTTGCGCACCACCTTCGTGCGCGCGGTCAGGTCGTAGTCGACCCATGACCGCGGCGTCGTTGGTGAGTTGTAGACATAGCGCATCACCGGCGTATCCCACTCGTAGCCGCCGTCGAGCGACAAGGCGTAGGCCTCCTCGGGGAACGACACGGTGTGCTCCGCGCCGCCCTTCTCGCGCACCACGATGCGCGGCAGCGCGTTGACGCGCTCCAGCCTTACGAGATGGTTCTTGAAGGCGCCGAGGCCGACGATGAGCCGGCCTGCTTCGTGCGCCAGCCAGTCCTTCCAGTACTGGCGGGGCGTGGCGTTTTCCTCGGCGGTCATGACCTTGAAGTCGACCGCGCCGTCGGCATTGGTGCGGATGTACCAGCGTCCGTCCCAGTGCTCGATGTCATAGCGAATGCCGTCCATGCGGCGCGCAAATACGCGCGGCGTGGTGGTCGGAGCGCGCGCTGGAATGACCAGCTGTTCGCTGGTCTCCTGGTTGCCGCAGCCGATGACGATCCACTCGCGGCTGTTGGTGACGCCGAGGCCGATGAAGAAGCCGTCGTCCTTCTCTTCGTAGATCAGCGCGTCATCGGCCGCGCCGCCACGCACGGGGCGGCGGTAGACCTTCTTCGGGCGGCCTTCCTCGTCGCGCCACAGCCAGAAGAGGTAGCGACTGTCCGGAGAGAACACAAAATCGCCGGTGCTGCTCTTGGGGCCGTCCGGCAGGGTCTGGCCGGTGGCGAGGTCCATGAGGGCGATGGCGTAATATTCACTGCCCTGCTCATCGACCGCGTAGGCGTAGAGCGCGTGATCGGGTGAGTGTTCGGCGGCGCCCACATCGAAGTGCGCCTTGCCGGCGGCGAGCGCGGGTTCATCGAGCAGCACGACTTCGCCGTCGGCTTTGCCGCGCGGGCGACGGTAGTGCTTGGTGTACTCCGCGCCGATGTCGAAGCGGGAGTAATATTCCCAAGGGCCGTCGGCATCCGGGACGGTGCTGTCGTCTTCCTTGATGCGGCCCTTCATCTCCTGGAACAGCTTTTCCTGCAGCGGTTCGGTCGGCGCGAGCATTGCCTTCATGTAGGCGTTCTCGGCTTCGAGATAGTCGCGGATATCCGGTTTCAGCACGGTGGGGTCGCGCATCACCTGCTGCCAGTTATCGTCCTTCAGCCACGCGTAATCGTCCGTCCGGGTGCGGCCGAGCTGGGTGGTGGTGACAGGAACTTTCTTGGCGACAGGCGGCATGGGCGCGGGTGCTCCGGTGGCGGGGACAGGCGCGACATCCGGGGCCGCTGTAGCGCATGCGCCGAGGGCGAGCACGACGGGGGCGGCGACGCCGGCCTTGAGAATGGAGCGACGGTTCATGGAGCGACCCCTGCGCAGTGTCAAAAGCGATACGGGGGTCGTCGCACGCGCTCCATTTATCGTCAATCGATACGCGCTACGCCGCCGGCTCGAACCTCAGCACCACCCCGTTGATGCAGTAGCGCAGCCCGGTGGGCGCCGGGCCGTCCTCGAAGACGTGACCCTGGTGGCTGTCGCAGACCGCGCAGTGCACCTCGGTCCGCGAGGACCAGAGCTTCTTGTCGATCTTGGTCTCCACCACTTCCGGCGAGAGCGGGCGCCAGTACGACGGCCAGCCGGTGCCGCTGTCGTACTTGGCGTCACTGCCCCACAAAGGCGTGTCGCAGCCGACGCAGAGATAGACGCCCGCGCGCTTCTCGTCGTTGTAGTTGCCCGGCGAAAACGCGCGCTCGGTGCCTTCGTGGCGCGCGACCTGGTAGGCCTGCGGCGTCAGGCGCGCGCGCCACTCGGCGTCGGTGCGGGTGACTTTGGTGATCGTGGACATAAGCGTTCCTCAGGACCGGAACATACGTTGGAGCGGCGCGCCCGGTTTCAACCGTAGATGATGGAGATCGTCTCGGCGACGCAGGCCGGACGCTCCTCGCCCTCGATCTCGATGGTGCATTCGTTGCGCATCTGCAGGCCGCCGGCCTTGGGTTCCGCCGACAGCAGCTTCTGGCGCATGCGCACGCGCTTGCCGACGCGCACCATGTTGGTGAAACGCACCTTGTCGGAGCCGTAGTTGATGCCGCGCGTGACGCCGGTGACCCTTAGAATCTGCGCTCCCAGAAAGGGGATCAGCGACAGCGTGAGATAGCCGTGCGCGATCGGGCCGCCCATTTCCCTGGTGGCGCGCTCCACGTCGATGTGGATCCACTGGTGGTCGCCGGTGGCGTCCGCGAACGTGTTGACGCGGTTCTGGTCCACCACGACCCAGTCGGACACGCCGATTTCCTGGCCCACGTGGCTGGCGATGTCGGCGTAGGCGATCTCTTTCATGGGGCGCTCCAGCGTGTGATTTTCCAATGAGGTAGCGAGGGCGGGCGGCGCTGTCGAGCGCGAGCTTGCGTCAGGCTTTCTTCGCGGCGCGCAGCGCTTCGGCGGCTGCGATCAGCGGGGCCACGTGGGCGCTGTCCATGTACTCGTCGAGGCGCGTGATGCGGCCGTCGACCACCGTGCAGATGATGCACGCGGGCATCGCGTACGGCGCGCCGCTCGAGGCGATCGTCGCGCGCAGCACGTGCTGCTGCACAAAGCCCGTGGCCGTCGCCGAGCGTGCGACGATGTCGTAGCGCTTGTCGGTGAGGAACGTCCCCATCCAGCCGAGCACCTTGAGGTTTTCGTCCACCGACTGGCCGGGAAAATCGACGCCGTCGGTGTTGTGCCAGATGCGCGCGTCCGGCGCGTAGATGGCGCGCACGGTGGCGATGTCGCCGGCTTCGATGGCGGCGCAGAAGCGGGCGGCGAGGGCGAGGTTCGGGGGTGTCATGGGCCGACTTTAGACGCGTCGGCTGATTTGGAAAGCCGGCGCAGGCGTTTGCGCTCCACGCGCGCCTGCTGCTCCAGCACGTCGAGGTCGAGCGCCGCGTCGTTGAGTTTGTAGAGCCGCAGCGCCAGCCGCTCGTGGCGCTCGGCG
>JANNVF010000135.1:0-3513 GCA_031414315.1 Hyphomonadaceae bacterium
GGCAGCGTGTTGCGAACGGCCCGGTTGTCGCGTTGTTCCGTTACGTGAGGCTCATGCGCATATCCGCCACGTCAGGCCCGCCTTGATCGGAACCCACCGGCGTGCTGTATCTGAGGGGAAACTGCAGCTGAGAGAGGGCGCGCCATGGACATTTCTGAAGTCACCAAGCGGATCACGGAAGCCGTTGGCGCGGACTCCGGTCTCGGCAAGACGCTGAAGTTCGATTTCGGCGACATCGGCAAGATCTACATCGATGGCGTCTCGACGCCAAACACCGTCTCCAACGACGACAAGGCCGCCGATTGCACGCTGCAACTGGCCTGGGACGACTTCATCAACATGGCGGCCGGCAAGCTCGACCCGACCATGGCGTTCATGCAGGGCAAGCTGAAGGTTCTGGGCGACATGTCGATCGCCATGAAGCTGCAGCCGATCCTGGCGAAACTCCGGTAGCCCGAGATGCCCTTCGTTCGCGTGCCGGGAAATCCCGAGCCCGAGGGCGGCGAGGAACTGTGGTTTGAAGGGCGCGGGGGCGTAAAGCTCCGCGCCCTTCTCGCGCCTGCCCTCGGTGGCCCTGCGCGCGGCTCAGTGGTCCTGTTTTCCGGCCGCACGGAATTCGTCGAGAAATACTTCGAGGTCGTCGGCGAGCTGCAGCGGCGCGGCTTCGCCGTGTTCACCATGGACTGGCGCGGCCAGGGCCTGTCGGATCGCGAGCAGAAGAACCGGCTCAAGGGCCACTTCGCCAACTTCGACGATCCGGTGTCGGACGTTTACGCCGCACTGCGCATCTATGCGGAGCGTCTGCCGCGACCGCACATCGTGCTCGCGCACTCCATGGGCGGTTGCATCGCGCTGCGCGGGCTGCAGAGCAATCGCATCATCGCGGACGGCGCGGTGTTCAGCGCACCGATGTGGGGCATCGCCAATCTGAAAGGGTTCGCGGAGGACTTCGCCCGCTTCATGACGGCGATGGGCGTGGGCGGCATGTTCGTGCCCGGCGTGGAGACGCGCTGGTCCAAGCAATCCTTCAAGAAAAACGCACTGACCCACGATCAGGAACGCTACCTGCGCGGACAGGGTCTCGTCGGCGAGGACAGGCGTCTCGCGTTGGCCGGCCCGACGCTGGGTTGGGTGTCTGCGGCAATCGAGGCGTTCGAAAGTTTCCGCCAGCCCGGCGCGCTGAAGCACCTGCGCCTGCCGATCGTGGTGATGAGCGCAGGCGAAGAATCGCTCGTCGACAATGGCAGCCATACCGAGATCGTGGCGCTGCTGCCGAATGCGCGCCACGTGGTGCTGGAAGGCGCGCACCATGAGATCATGATGGAGACAGACGACATCCGCGCGAAATTCTGGGCGGAGTTCGACAGCGTCGCCGATCAGGTCGCGCCGCGCGCCGGACAAGCGACGCCGGCGCCGCAGCAGCAGGCGGGCGCCTGAAGCCCGGACGATCGGGGAAGTCATGCGCGCCGCCGCGATTGCCATTTCACTGTTGCTGATCGCGTGTCAGCCCAAGTCTGCGGAAGCGCCCGATCAGGCTGCGGCGGACGCTGCCACGAAGGCCGCTGTCACTGCGCTGGTGGAGAGCTGGGCGAAAGCGCGCACAGATGGTGAGTGGGATGCGCTCGCGGCGCTCTACGCCGACAATGATGATTTCATCTGGGTCGAGCGCGGGCAGGTGCGTTACGCCACGAACGCCGCTGTCGTCGCGGGCCTCGAAGGCGCCAAGGCTGCGGCATCACGGCTGGAGACGCATGTCAGCGGCATCGTTCCGCGCGCGCGTGACCTACAAGCTCGACTACGGCGACGACACGCCGCCGGCGGATGTCGATGCGCTGCTGACAGGAGTGGCCGTCGACTACGACACCGGCTGGAAACTGCTGCAGGGCCACTTCGAACCGAAACCCTCCCCCGCCAGCGGGGGAGGGACAGACGGAGCGCAAGCGACGTCAGGGTGAGGGCCTGCAAGACGCAAGAGCTTTGTCCCTCACCGTCGCTCACTTCGTTCGCATTTTCCTCCACGTAAATGGGGGAGGGGTTACGCGTGCGCGGCGCGCTTCAGCGCCACCAGCGCCTGTTCGTGCGGTGCGGCGTCACCCGATGCGATCACCTGCCCGCCGCCCCACGCCGGGCCGCCGCGCCAGTTGGTGACCATGCCGCCCGCGCCTTCGATCACCGGGATCAGCGCCTGCACGTCCCACGGCTTGAGGCCGCTCTCGATGACCAGGTCGATGCGCCCGTCGGCCAGCATCGCGTAGGCGTAGCAATCACAACCGTAGCGCGTGAGCTTCGCGGTGCGGCGCACCATCTCGAAGCCGCCGGCTTCGGCGCCGTCGAACAGGAACGGATCGGTGGTCGCGACGGTCGCTTCCTTGAGATGCGCGCACGTGCGCGCCGCCAGCGGCCGCGTCACGCCACGCGCGGTGACGAACGCGCCATCCGGTCCGCCCACATACCGCTCATCCAGAAAACCCTGGTCGATCACACCGATCTGCGGCCGTCCTTCGATGGTGAACGCGATCAGCGTGCCCCACAGCGGCAGGCCGGAAATGAACGCGCGCGTGCCGTCCACCGGATCGAGCGTCCAGCCGCAGCCGTCCTTCGAAGGCTTCTCGCCGTACTCCTCGCCGAGGATGCCGTGATCGGGATACCGCGCTTCGATCAGCGCCCGCATCGCGCGCTCGGCGCCGCGATCGGCTTCAGTGACGGGATCGAATGCCGCGCCGTCCTTGGCGTCCACCGTCATCGTCGTGCGGAAATGCGGCAGGATCGCCGCGCGCGCGGCTTCGGCCAGTTCGTGCGCGAAGGGGATGAACTCTTCCAAGGAAGCCATGCGCGGTGCTTACACCGCTTCGGAGGGATCGCCCACGATGAAACGCGGCCCGGCGCCATGGCGCGCCGCACGATCCTGCGGATTGTAGAGCTGACACTTTTTCAGCGACAGGCAACCGCACCCGATGCACTCGTCCAGCTTGGCGCGCAGGCGCGTCAGCGTGGCGATGCGCGCGTCGAGCGTCGTGCGGAACACGCGGCTGATCGCGTCCCAGTCCTTCAGCGTCGGCGTGCGGCCGGCGGGCAGCCCGCGCAGCAGCGCGCCGATCTCGTCGATGGTCAGCCCCATCTGCTGCGCCACGAGGATGAACGAGAGGCGCCGGATGTCCGAGCGCAGGAACCGCCGCTGCTTGCCCGCGCTGCGCACGGAACTCACAAGCCCGCGCGCCTCGTAGAAGCGGATGGCCGAAACGCTGAGCCCCGTGCGTGCCGCGAGGTCGCCGATGGCCAGGAGGTCGGTGGGGCGCAACGTACTGGGGTGCAGGCGTGCGGCGGCCTTCATTTCAAAGCTTGACTTCAAGTTAGGTTGAGAAAGTAGCGTGAAAGCGATCGTGGTTCAAGCAAGGGAAGGCAACCAATGAAAGCGACGCTGGAGCATGTGAACGTGACGGTGAGCGACCCCGACCGGACGGCCGCGCTGATGTGCGCGCTGTTCGGCTGGCGGGTGCGGTGGAGCGGGCCGGC
>JANNVF010000136.1:0-1736 GCA_031414315.1 Hyphomonadaceae bacterium
ATGCTCTCGCATCTGGCGTGGCCTTGGCTCTATGCCGTGAACCTGCCGCTCGGCACCGGCGTGATGCTCGCTCTCCGCGCAGCGCCGCAGGTCGGGGGCCGCACCAGTCGGCTCGACACGTTCAGCATCGGGTTGAACTGCGCCGTGTTCGGCTTCGTCGTGTTCGGCGCGGAAATCGCGCCGACTGCACCGGTGATCGCCGTCGCGCTGTTCGCGTTCGGCGCGCTTGCCGCGGTGATCCTCGTGCGTCGGGAAAAGCCGAAGGCAAAGCCGCTGGTCCCACTCGATCTACTCGGGCGCCGGTCGTTCCGCATTTCGATCGTCGCCTCGGTCTGCTGCTTCACCGGACAGGCGGCGGGGCTACTGGCGTTGCCGTTCTACCTGCAGCACGGGCTCGGCCAGTCGCCGATGACGGCCGGCCTCTACATGACCGTCTGGCCGCTGAGCGTCGCCGCCACGGCGCTGGCGCATCGGTTCGTCGCTCGAACATCGACCAGCCTGCTTTGCGCGATCGGCGGCGGGACGCTTTCCATCGGTCTCGCTGCGTTGGCGTTCTGGCCCGTGCACGACGCACCGCTGCTGCTCATCCCGTTCACCGCCCTGTGCGGCGTAGGCTTCGGACTCTTCCAGGTCGCGAACAACCGCAACATGTTCCTCGCCGCGCCACGAGAGCGGAGCGCCGCCGCCGGCGCTATACAGGGCGTGGCGCGTCTGTCGGGTCAGACTACGGGTGCGGTTCTGGTGACGCTGCTCTTCGCGCTTGTCCCTTTGGACGCGGCTGATCGGATAGCCATCGGGATCGGAGCTGCGCTCACGCTAGCGGCGGGCTTCATAAGCACTCTGAGGGAAAATCTTCCTCCAGAAAACACCAGCTAGAGTGGTGTTCGCAATTCACATCCGTAAATTCCCACGGCACTTAATGAGTCCTATGTGAAATGCCGGAGTTGCGGACGTCCGCAACAGCCCAATCTCGGACTCCAGCCTTTGTCTCCCGTTAGCGGACACTGCCCGCGAGCCAGTCTCAAAATACAATGCCCGCGGCGTCAATGTTCCGGCGCCGAGACCAATACTGCGACGAGACCGCCTGGGACTACAGATCGTTTTCAATAGGCCGAGTTCGTAGCGTCGCTCGGCAGCAAGTTTTGAAGCGGCTGAGTGCAGGCGGAACTACAAATGCACTGACGGGTTAAATGGCCGTTATCTTTTGCGGACAGCCATGACCAGCGATCAAGCCCTCCCGTTCGGATTGTTGGGCGCGACCGTCGCGCTCTTTATATAGGGGAAGGTCAGGTACGACCTGATCGCCCTCGCTTCCATGATCGTGGGCGCGGTGACGGGCATCATCCCACTGGATGAAGTCTATTCAGGTTTCAGCAACGACCTGATCTGGATCATCGCTTCTGCGCTCTTGCTTAGCGCGGCCATCTCACGATCCGGATTTGTCGATCACATTCTGGGCCCGCTACTACTCCGGGTGAAATCCCCCACTTTGCAGGTTCCGCTGTTCGCCGGCCTCGTCATGCTTCTGTCGATGGCTATGAAAAATGTCGGAGCACTGGCCATCGTCATGCCGATAGCGACGCAGCATGCTCAGAAGACGGCAGTGTCGCCCTCGGTCCTGCTCATGCCGATGGCCTTCGCATCGCTCCTTGGCGGCCTCGTCACATTGGTCGGCACCTCCCCCAACATAATCGTCTCCGGCGTCAGGGAAGGCATTGTTGGCAAACCCTTCGAGA
>JANNVF010000137.1:0-3087 GCA_031414315.1 Hyphomonadaceae bacterium
GGAGAAGCGCACGCCGGTCTACCCCGACAAGGTCTCCACCGATCTGCCGGAAGTGTTCCACTGGTGGGAAGATCGCAAGTTCGAGTAGGGCTTCTGGAAACTCTTCTCCCCGCGAGGGGGAGAAGAGTTTTCTCACATCGCCCGCTCCATCTTCCAGATCGGACTGAACACGCCGAGCGCGATCGCCGCGACCGCAAGACCTGTGGCGGGAATCAGCGCGGCGTCGCGCGGGCCGAAGTGGAAAATCGCTTGGCCGATGATGAACGCGCCGATCGGGGCGCCGCCCATGAAACCCATCGAATAGACCGCCAGCACGCGGCCGAGGTAGGCGGGATCGGCGCTCGATTGCGTGATCGTGCGGCTCGTCGACATGGTGACGCCGGCGCCCAGCCCCCACACCGCCACCGACGCCATGAACGCCCACAGCGGCTTCTCCACCGCGAAGGTCGCAAGGATGATCGCGCCGAGCAGGTGCGAAATCAGCAGCGCCTTGCCGGGCCAGCGGATCGGCGGCAACGCGCCGACCAGCACCGCCGACACGAACGACGCGCCGAAGAAGATCGCCATCAGCTGGCCCACCTCGCGCGCGCCGCCGCCGTAGACGTCGCGCACGATCAACGGGAAGAGCACCTGAAAACTGCCGATGATGAACACGCCGATGTAGGCAGCGGTCCACAGCATCGGCCCCATCACCGGATCGCGGAACGCATACCTCAGTCCGGCGCCGATATCGCCGAACGCCGCCCCGATGGTGCGCGCCTCGACCTTCGGCTTTGGCGCGCGCAGCTGCAGCGCCAGCACGGCCGCAATCGCCACCGCCGCGCTCAGCAGGAAGAGGAATGGCGCGGGGTGGTTCTCGGCCATGGCGCCGGTCATCAGCCCCGCGATCTGCGCGCCGAGCTGCACCGCCGTTGCGGTCGCCGCCGCACGCGCGAGCAGCAACGGACTGCCCCGCGCGGCCTCGCGGCCGACCACCCCGTTGAGTGCCGCGTCGCGCACCGGCAGCATGAACGCCGCGAGCGAACCCATCGTCACGCCGTAGGCGATGATCATCGGGTAGGTGATGGCGCCGTTCAGCGCCGCGACCGCCAGCAGGATCGGCGGCGCCGCGAACGCCAGCTGCAGCCCGAGCATCGCCGGTCCCGCCCGCACCCGCTCCGCCAGCAGGCCGCCGAACAGCAGCAGCGCGAACATTGGCGCCGAGATCGCCATCTGCGCCTGGCCGACGCGGCGGGCGTCTTCGTGCAGCGTGAATGTCACCAGCGACGGGTAAAGCACCGCCTGCATTCCGAAGGCGAAGAAGTAGAGCCCGACCATCACGTAGTAGAACGTGATCTCGCGCCCGGCCGGCTGGCCGTCGCCTGTGGTCTGGGTCTCGCCGCCTGTCATCGGCGACGGGTATCCCACGATGCGGGGGGCAGGGGGAGGGGCGTTGGGTCCGGCGACCCGAATTGACTCATAGTTAACGCCCTCCCGCGATGGTCGGCCCATGTCGGAGATTCTACCGGCCCTATCCGTGAGCGACGACACGCTCGAGCTGTCGCTCGATAGCGCGCTGAAGTCGCGCGCGTTCCTGATCCAGCGGCTCAGCGACATAGTCTGCTGGCCCGCGACGCGCATTCCCGCGCATGAGCGCGAGCTGGCCGCCGATGTGCTCGTGGGCCTGCTGCGCACCGCGCGGCTCGACATGCGCGAACGCTGCGCCACGCGGCTGGCGCTGCTGGCGGATGCCCCCAAGACCCTGCTGCGCTACCTCGCGCGCGATGAAATTAGCGTGGCGCGGCCGCTGCTGGAGACCTCGGTGGCGCTCGACGACTCAGACCTGATCGCCACGATTCGCGGCACCATGCGCGCGCACTGGCTGGCGATCGCATCGCGGCGGTCGTTGCCGGAAATGGTCGCCGAAGCGCTGGTGCGCACGTGTGACGGCGCGGTTGTCGACGCGGTGATGAAAAACAAGGGTGCGCGCCTGTCGATGGCGGCGCTGGAGTCCGCGGTGATCCAGTCGCGCGAAACGCCGTTGATCGCCCAGCATCTGGCCCGGCGCCCCGAGACAAGTCCCGCACAGGCGTTGACGATGTTCTGGTGGGCCGACACCGAAACGCGGCTGCAGATCCTGCGCCGCTTCGCGGTGGATCGCGCTGTGCTGTGTGATGAACTCGCTGATCTGTTTGCGCTCGCCGCGCGGGAAGACTGGGCCGATCCCGAAACCCGCAAGGCCATTGCGCTGCTGGAACGACGCCAACGCAACCGCAAGGCCGCCGACCGCAGCCCGTTCGGCTCGCTGGAGAACGCCATCGCCGCTGGCGCGCACGGCATCGATCGTGAACTCATCTCCGAAATTTCCTACCTTGCCGGCGTGCGGCCGCAGACCGGCGCGAAGATCATGTCCGATCGCGGCGGGGAGGGCATCGCGGTGCTCTGCAAGGCCACGGGGCTGAAGCGTGATTCGCTGCGCGCGCTGTGGCGCGGCCTGCGGCGGCCCGATGGCGACCCCGACAACATCGCCAGTCCCTACGGCCGCGTGCTCTACGTGTTCGAAATGCTCGCCACCGCCAAGGCGCAGACGGTGCTGCGCTACTGGAACTGGTCGCTGACCACCGGTATGACCACGACGGACGCCGCCCTGATGGATGCGACCGACGAGGGGCTGGAGTTCTCGCCCGCCCGCCGCAGCGCTGCACTCGTGTTCGGGCGCCACTAACGGATACGCCGCCCTGCGCGACTCGCACTAGGACGAAGCCCTCGGCGCCAGCGCGCCAACCGTGAGGGCGTCCGTGGCGGCTCCGATCATCTTGTTCGTCGGACTTTTCGTGGTCTGGTGCCTGGCGGCGGCCGGTAGCGGCTGGTCGTGGCCGGTGATCACCGGTGTCGGCGCAGCTGTCGCCGCGCTCGTCGTGTGGGTCGCGCATCGTTTGCGCCTGGCCGATGCGGAAGGCGCCGCGCCTTTCGCGCACCTCGTGCAGACGGTGGCGCTGATGTGTTCGCGGGCGCCGGCGCGCACGATTGACGCCATCGGCGTGTTGGCCACGGCGGTAGGCGCACGCACCCGGGCGCCGGTTTTCGTGCGTCTGAAGCTCAAGCCCG
>JANNVF010000138.1:0-1781 GCA_031414315.1 Hyphomonadaceae bacterium
TCCCCTATTTTACTGCGAGAACGGCGCGTCCATATCGCGCGGCAGCTCTTTCTCCACATAGCGCTTCAGCTTCAGCGTCACCTCTTCCGCCGGTCCCTGCAGCTTCGACGGCGGGATCGGCGGGCCGACCTTCATGGAGAACAGCTTGCCCTTCTTGTTCAGCAGCTCGTGGAACAGCGTGATGTCGCGCAGTTCCTTCGAGACGCGGTCGAAGGTATGGAAGAAGAACGGGTACGGCCCGTCCACCCAGATCGGGATCACCGGCGCATCGTGCTTGCGCGCCAGCGACACCGCCGACGGCTCCCACACCGGATCCTGGATCTCGCCGTCGATCAGCCGCGCGAGCTTGCCGGCAGGAAAGATCATCACCGGGCGCTCGTCGGCGAACGCCTTGTGGGCGGCGCGCAGTGTCTGCTTGGTCTTCTCGATGGTGCGTTTCGATGTCACCCACTCTACCGCCACCAGCGTCTCATGGAAGCGCGGGCACACCCGATGCGCGTCGGCGTTGGCAAAGAAGATGATGTCCGGCCGCACCGGTTTCAGCGCATCGTACATCGCCGCGCCATCGGCGATGCCGGTGGGGTGGTTGGCCACGATCACGCAGCGCCCGGCCTTCGGGATGCGCTCCAGCCCCTTCACGTCGAGCCGCAGGTTGAGCAGCGCCGACATGTACTCCATCGCGTCCTTGCCGCTCATCGGGCCGATGTCGTCGGCCATGCGGCGCGCCTGCTTGTAGTGCAGCATCTTGTAGATCGCCGGACGCAGCAGCGGCCACGAGGCGCTGCCCGCCAGATGCGGCGCACGCTCCTCGATCAGCAGGTCGATGATGTGGCGGTCCCCTGCGGCTGCGGCGGCGGTGGGGGAGAACTCGGCTCTAAGCGCCATTGTCACTCGCTTGGGGGACTCACTGGAAATCGACCGGAAGAGACCACGGCGGCCTGCCCTTGGGAAGCAGCAGCGCCCGTGCGGCCCCGCGCTTGCGAAACCGGGCGAGACCGGCTTTCTGGGCCCGCCACCGCACGGGCTTACGCCGGCGAGACCGGGAAGGATCAGGTTTGAGCGAAACGGCCCCCCGCGTGCAGCGCCCCACCCTTCTGGCGCTGGTGAGCGCGATCGCGTTCGGCGCGGCGGCGCTGGCCGGCGCGGGGCTGTTCGGCATGCACGCCACGCGGATGGCGGGGCCGGTCACGCTGGTGACCGCGACCGAGGAGATCGCCGACGCGTTGACGGATTCCCCCTGGGCGGGCTCGGCGGGCGCTGGCCCGATCGTCTGGGCGTTCACCCGCCCCGACTGCGGCGACTGCGGCAAGCTCGACGCCGCCTCCCTCGCGGCACTCTCCGAAGAGGAGATGGAGATCCGAATGGTGGTCGTCGCGCCGCGGGGCGTGGGCGACGCCGCCGCTGACGCCACACCAACACCGATGCACGCCGCCACCGCCTCGCTCGCGCAGAGCCGCGACTGGGCCGAGATGCAGCGCTGGGCGGACGGGCAAGCGCCCATCGCGTTCAGCGGCGATCGACTCTCTACCGACGGCTACGTGGAATGGGGCCGCGCCTCGTACGATCGCGTGGCAGCGATCCTGCGCGAGAACGGCGTCGATCCGAAACTGCCGTTGCTGATCTGGCGGCGCGGACCGGAGTGGCGCGTGCTCATCGGTGGCCGCGCGGTGACGCTCGACGCGGTGCGCCGCGACATGGCCGTGGAGAGCTGAGCGGCGGCATGGGCGGCGTTCTTGACACCTACCGCGCGCGCATTGCGTCCGGCGCGCTCGCCGCCGATC
>JANNVF010000139.1:0-4976 GCA_031414315.1 Hyphomonadaceae bacterium
GCGGCCTCGCCGGCGCGTAGGGCGTCTCGGTGCCGTCCGTGCTCGACGCTGTGTTTAGGTGACGGTTAGATCGATAGCTGGTGAGCAACTACGGAGCGCGTCGTGAACTTTCAGTCTTCGGACGGCCTCTCCCTCGCGCTGCACGAGTTCGGCGCCGCCGCCGATCCGTATCCGGTCATCCTGCAGCACGGCTTCTCCGCCAGCTCAGAGGGCAACTGGATTGCGCCGGGGATCGCTGCGGCGCTGGTGACGGCGGGGCGCCGCGTGGTGGCGCTGGATGCGCGCGGGCACGGGAAGTCCGCCACGCCGCATGAGACGGCGCAGTATTCCCGCACGCGCATGGCGCTCGATATCTCCGAGGCCGCGACCGCCGTCGGCGCCGAACGCTACGATCTCGCGGGGTATTCCATGGGCGGGATGGTCGGCGTTATCACCGCGGCGAGCGACGCGCGCGTGCAGCGGCTCGCCATCTGCGGCTGCGTGCAGCAGATCACCGGGCTGGAGCGCCGCGAGTTCAATGACGTGCCGGGCGCGCTGCGCGCGGCGTCCGCCGACACCATCACCCAGCCGTGGGCGCGCACCTTCCGCGCCGTGGCCGAACGCATGGGCGGCGATCTCCACGCGCTGGCCGCGTGCTTCGAGGGCCTGGAGACCGATCCGCAGACCAGCCGCGACGCGCTGTCGAAGATCACCGCACAGACTCTCATCCTCGGCGGCCGCGCCGATCCGCTGATGAAGGACGCCGATGCGCTCGCCGCCGCGATCAAGGGCGCGCGCGTGGAATGGGTCGACGGCGATCACCTCACCGCCGTGGTCGATCCGCGCTTTGCGCCGGCGCTGGCTGAGTTCCTCGCCTAGCCACCGAGCGCTATCCCACACCTGGCGCGCGCCGCGCCCATGCGCGCCAACAATCGCACTCCAAGTAATCCGACCCCTGCCGTTCCGGGTTATACTGGGTCTCCCAATCACCGGAGACATCACGCCGTGCAGACCATCGCCCCGCCCAAAGTCAGCGCAGAGATCATCGCCGCGTTCTTCGCGTCGATGCGCCTGTGGCTGCTTGAAGCGGTGACGCCGTTTGTCCTGCTGCTGTCCGAACGCGGGCCGCGCGGGCGCGCGCTGCGCGCTTGGCTCGACGCCGAGGTGCGCGATGCGCTGCGCGACACCAAGCGGATGCTGTTTGTCGTGGCGGTGTCGCGCATGGCGCCACGCCGCGTGCGGGTGGCGCTGCCTGGCGGCGCGCGGCCGGGGACGACGCACATGGGGTTCCGGCCTGCGCCGCGCAGTCGCAACTGGTTTGCCCTCACCACCCGCGCGCTCAAGGCGCGGGGTGGCGGCGTACATGCGCGTGTCGTGCTGCTGCGCGATCTCATCGCGCGCCCGGAGCGCTACGTTGTGCGCATCGCCCGGCGCCTAGCGCGCTTGCAGCGGAGCCGCAAAGGCGCACGGTTTGTATGTGTCGCGCCGCCGCCGCTTGTCATGATCTGCCTGGCGCCGCCGCGCGACCCGGCGTGCGCCGATACCTCGTGACCCCGTATCGCCGGCTTCAGCCGGCAGGTTTTCAGGGCACGCAACAATGAAACCGCCGGCTGACGCCGGCGGTGCAAAGGACGTGCGCCCAATCTGGCGTCCCCGCACGACGCTCGCTATGAAGCGCCGATGGCCGGATTTCTCACGTCTCTCGGTTCCGAATTCGCGGCGCGCCGGCGCCGGTTGCGCACGGCCCTCGGCGATGGACGCGCGTCGTTGTTTGAGTACGTGCTGCTGCTGGGGCTCATTCTCGGGATCGCGTCCCCCGGTTTCGGGCCGAAGGGATTCATCGGCGCGCTCTATGGTCCGCTGCTGCCGGTGCTGCTGATCGCGGGGTATTTCCTGATCGACGCCAGCCGGCAGCGCGTTCTGGCCCGCGGCGCGGCGGAAGAGACCGCCGGCCCCGCCTTCGACCGGCGCGTGCTGTGGTTCTGCATCGCGGTGGCGGCGATCGGCTATCTGACCTTCGTCTGGGCGCTGCTTGCGCCGACGCCGTTCGAGCTGGTCCCCGAAGAGGAGCCGCCAGGCGCGCTCAACGTCACGATCGGGCCCTGAGAATGAGCGTGGTGAGAATGTGGCCAGGGCCCGATTTCGCCGCAATCGCGGTCGATTGTGAACTCTCCGTCATGTTCAAGGAGACCGGTCGATGCCCGACCCGCTGCGCCTGCCGACCCGCTCGGTAGGCCTCAAGTTCCTGCTCGTCTGTATTCTGGCGGTGCTGATGGCCCTGCCGGCCTTCGCCATCTTCGGTCTGATCTACGACCGCACCAACCGCGCTGACGAAGCCGTCCGCGAGGTGGGTCAGCGCTACGGCGGCCAGCAGACCTTCACCGGCCCGATCCTCGCCGCGCCATTCCGGCAGGTGATCCCCGCACCGCCCGCGACACAGGACAATCCGCGCCCGACCGCGACCGTGAACAACGGCTGGTACGTCGTCTTCGCCAAGACCGGGAATGGTTCGGCGGCGGTCGATACCGATGTGAAGGCGCGAGGCTCGGGCGGTCTGTTCAAGGTTCGCACCTATACGGCCGACGTGAACTTCGCCGGCGCCTTCGACCTGACGAACGAACCCGCAGCCGCGCCCGAAGGCGCCGTCATCGACTGGACCAAGGCCGTCGTGCTTGTCGGCGTCACCGACCCGCGCGGCGCGGCCGCGCCTGCGGTGCTGAAGGTGGGGGCGGACCAGTCCATTCCGCTCGAGCCGGGCTCCGCGTACGGCGCGGTGTTTCCGAATTTCCAGACCGGCATGGTCAACAGCTTTCCCGGCCGCCCCAGCGTCGAGGCCGGCCCGGGCCAGTGGCTGGTGGCGCGCGTTGGCGGGATCGCGCGTCCCGGCGCCATTTTCGACGTGAAGACCGCGCTGAAGTTCACCGGCGTGGAATCGCTCAGCCTCACCGCGTTCGCGCGCGACACCGACCTGCGCATTTCCGGCGACTGGGAAGACGTCGGCTACTACGGCGCCTTTCCCAAGAAGGAAGGCAGCGCACCTGCGGCCGACGGCGCATTCGACGCGCGCTGGACGGTGCCGTTCATCGCCCGCAACCTCGCGGAGTCCGGTGACGCGAACACGCTCGGCAATCTCGCAAGCCTCAACGTGCAGGTGCGCCTGATCGACCCGGCCAACCCCTACCAGTCGGTGACGCGGGCGCTGAAGTACGCGCTGATGTTCCTCGGCGTGGTGTTCCTCGCCTACTTCCTGATGGAAGCGACATCCGACCGCCGCGTGCACCCGGCGCAGTACATCCTCGTCGGCCACGCGCAGCTGATCTTCTACCTGCTGCTACTCTCCATCGCCGAAC
This sequence comes from Hyphomonadaceae bacterium, assembly GCA_031414315.1. GTDB lineage: Bacteria > Pseudomonadota > Alphaproteobacteria > Caulobacterales > Aquidulcibacteraceae > VFBF01. The sequence goes on from JANNVF010000139.1 coordinate 3,330, forward strand.
GCATCGGCTTCGACATGGCGTTCCTGCTGGCGGCGACGGCGACGGTGACCCTGATCGGCGGCTACGCCGGCGCGGTATTCCAGAGCCGACGGCGCGGGGTGATCGCGTTCCTCGCCTTCTCGGTGCTGTACGCGCTGATCTACATGCTGATGCGGCTGGAGGACTACGCGCTGCTGGCCGGCTCGATCGCGGCTTTCGTCACCATCGCGGCGGTGATGTGGTTCACCCGCAATCTCGACTGGTACGGGCTGGTGCGCGGACCGGACGAGCAGCGGCCAGCGGCCTGAAACAGTGGCTGATTCACCGTCCGCGCCGCGTGGCGCGGACGGTGTTCGCCGCGTCATCCAGTGCGCTTGACCGGGCCCGGCGAAGCCGCCACGGTCCCGCGCAACTTGTTCCGGGATAGTTCATGGTCGAGCTGACGCTTCCGAAGAATTCCAGAGTGCAGAAGGGCGGACGTTTTCCCGCGCCCGAAGGCGCCACGCGCACGCGCACGTTCAAGGTCTACCGCTACGATCCCGAAACCGGCGACAATCCGCGCTGGGATACGTTCGAGGTCGATCTCGATGCGTGCGGGCCGATGGTTCTCGATGCGATCCTGCACATCAAGAACACGATGGACTCCACGCTCACCTTCCGGCGCTCCTGCCGCGAGGGCGTGTGCGGATCGTGCGCCATGAACATCGGCGGGCGCAACACGCTGGCGTGCACGCGCGGCATCGCCGAGGAGACCGGCCGCGAGGTGACGATCAGTCCGTTGCCGCACCTGCCGGTGATCAAGGACCTGGTGCCGGACCTGACGAATTTCTTCGCTGGCTACCAGTCGATCCAGCCCTACATGCAGTCCGGCGAGGCGCCCGAGAAGGAGCGCCTGCAGAGCCCCGAGGACCGCGAGAAGATCGACGGCCACTACGAGTGCATCCTGTGCGCGTGCTGCTCGACGAGCTGCCCATCCTATTGGTGGAACAGCGAGAAATATCTCGGCCCCGCAGCATTGCTGCAGGCGCACCGCTGGATTGCCGACAGCCGCGACGACGCCACCAGCGCGCGTCTCGATGCGCTGGAAGATCCGTTCAAGCTCTACCGCTGCCACACCATCATGAACTGCGTGCAGGTCTGCCCCAAGGGGCTGAACCCGGCGCTCGCCATCGCGCAGATCAAGAAGGCGATGGTGGAGCGGAAGGGGTAGATGCCACCGCGCATGGATGAACCGATCGAGCGCCGGACGCTCGCCGTCATCGTCGACAACGAACCGGGCGTGCTCGCGCGCGTGGTGGGGATGTTCTCGGCGCGCGGCTACAACATCGAAAGCCTGACCGTCGCCGAGACCGACCGCGCCTCCCATCAGTCGCGCATCACCATCGTCACCTCCGGCCAGGCGATCATCGTCGACCAGATCAAGGCGCAGCTCGATCGCATAGTCTCGGTGCACAAGGTGATCGACGTGACCCGCGATCCCGCCGGGGTGCAGCGGGAGCTGGCGCTGATCAAGGTGAGATCGGAAGGCAACGCCCGCATCGAGGCGCTCCGCGTGGCCGAGATCTTCCGCGCCAAGGTGATCGACACCACGCTGGTGTCGCTGATCTTCGAACTCACCGGCGCCTCGGAAAAGATCGACGCCTTCAACGACCTGATGCGCCCGCTGGG
>JANNVF010000140.1:0-1671 GCA_031414315.1 Hyphomonadaceae bacterium
CGCGCCGTCGTAACCCCCACCCCACCCGAATCCATCACATCTGTAACACTATCAATCGTCAACCCACCCCCGCCCGGCACCCCGAAGTTCACCACAAACTGCCCCGTCACGCCGCGGCTGGTCGAGCGCACGCCCGTGATCTGGTACGTCACGCCGCTCGCCGCGGCGCTGCTGGGGACGGTGTTGTCGGTGAAGTTCTTGACGCCGGTCGCGCCGATGTACGTCGCGGCCCCCGTGCCGATCTTCCGCTTGATCTCGTAGATCGTCCCGCTCGTGCCCGCGGGGTTGTCGCACTTCCACACGATCGAGAGCGAGCCCGTCGGCTCCAGCGTCACGCGAAAGTCAAACGGCGTGCCGGGCGGCGGCGTCTCGCCGGGCGTCGCGGGCGGAGGAATCTGCGCGAGCGAGTAGATCGTCGGATCGTTCTTGGTGATCGCGGTCGTGCGGATCGTACGGATGAGGTCCGAGCCGGTGTCCTGCATGTCGGCGACCTTCTTGTAGAAGAACGTCGTCGCGGCCTTGCTCGCCTCGCGCGCCGACTCCGCGGCATTGAACGCGGCGCGGGCGGCGGTCACCTGCGCGGTGAACGAGGTGACACCCGAAGTGGTGAGCCCGATCGCCACAGCATTCGCTGCCCAGGGCGCGGTGTGCGCCTCGTAAAACTGAATCTTCTCAAGACGTGTGGTTGGTACGGTTCCCATCGGAATCTCCAAATGGCCAAATCTCCAGTCATGCGAACCGCTGAACCAGAGGCAACACGCCCCTCGATCGTCTTCAGCGCTCCCGCACGTCGGCCATTTGGCTCTCTCCTCTCGACTCGCTCCCGCCGCGCCACACCGCAAATCCGGAACAGCCATCAGAATCTCCCCCGTTCAAGCGCCGCACAGACGGCATATCCGGCATGATCACCACAGATTAACAGCGCCGCACGCCCCTCGCCACGTCCCAATCACGCGCGCACGACAAGGTTTCAGCCATGCACAACGACTGTGCGCGGCCGCACGACGATGTCTCAGCCTTGCACGATCGTGGTGCGCGGATGCACGAACGTGTTTCGTCCGCGCCCAGTCATCGTGAAGCCATGCACAACGATCATTCAGCCGCGCACTGTTGCCGTGCATGGCGGCCGGCGACGCATTGATATGGAAAAGAACCCGATGAGTGCCCCTCTCAGTTGGTGCCTTCATCGCGCTCAAGCGCAAGGGGAAACCTCCCCCGCGCTATTCCCTATGATGCAGGATGCTTATGGCTTCACTTTTTCTGAGCGTCTTCGCGCAAACCCAGCCCGCCTCGCCGGCAACTGAAGTGCGGAACATCACGCTGCGTGTTCACGTGACGAGCCAGGGCAAGCCGGTCGCTGACCTTCCAATTTGCGTCAACGAACCGGACCTCAAGTTCGCCAGTGCCTCCGATCGGTATCTCGTGACCGACCAGGAGGGAACTGCCTGCTTTCGCTTTTCCGCGCCTCCTTCGACCACAAAGGCGACACTCTCTCTACGACCCGACGTGTTCGGCAAGGACGCTGATGAGAAGCTGAAACAACTCGTCGACTTCAAGTTGCGACACATCACCTGCTCGCAGCGCGTGAAACTGCCGCCCGAGGCCGGAGAGTTGGCCTCAACTCTGGCCATGGAACCAGCAGTGGTTGCTTCATTCGTACTTCCGGAGGAT
>JANNVF010000141.1:0-11537 GCA_031414315.1 Hyphomonadaceae bacterium
GCGTAGGCCCCGCGAGCCGCGCCGTGATCTCGGCGCGCAGCCGCTCTTCCTCCACTTGCCCCGTGCGGCCCCGCGTGATGCGGTCCCACACGACTGTCCCGCCCCAGAAGATCGGGAACGCCAGGAACGCAAGGAACAGTGGCCACGTGATCCACGTGCTCGCCGTCTTTTCCGGTGAGACGATGAAGCGGCTGATGAGATAGCCGATCGCGAACAGCACCGTCGAAAGTCCCACCGCTTTCCAGCGCGGCCCGAAAAAACCGTCTACCCGCGCCGCGCGTTCAAAGCCGTCTTCGGAGTCGTCGCGCTGGCCGGTGCTTTCGTTGATCAGCGCGAGCAGCACCGGCGCACTGGACCCGCGCACGATGGCGCGTGCAATCGCGACGGCATGGCCTTCGTGCACGCCGACGGTGGTGTTGGTGAACGAGAAATCGCGCTCTTTCCCGTCGGCCTTCTCGCGCAGGAAGATCCGCATCTTGTTGACCACGTTCGGCGCCCCGCGCTTGCCGCCGGGCGCGGGGTGGGTTTCGGAGGTGAACTGCACCTTCGTCACCTCGCCGCGGATCAGTTCGAGCTTTGCCGGCGTCGCCATGTCGGTTCCCCAATGGTGGCGGGAGATTTCCGCTGCCGCGCCGCCCCGGTCAAGCCGCGCACGGTCGAGCGGGCCGCTTGTGCGCCGGCGTTGTAAGAGGCAACCAGTCGCCATGGCCATCCCCCGCCTGTTCCTTGACGCGCCGTTGGCGCCGGGCGCCGCGCTGGCGGTCGCCGACGCGCAGGCGCGCTACCTTGCCACGGTCCTGCGCCTCGGCGCCGGCGCGGAGGTGCGGGTGTTCAATGGCGTCGACGGCGAGTGGCGCGCCGAAATCTCGAGCGTCACGAAGAAGGGCGTGACCCTCGCGCTGGTCGATCAGACCCGCCCGCAGATTTCTCCGCCTGACCTCATGCTGGTGTTCGCGCCGGTGAAACGGCACGGGACGGATCTGCTGGTCGAGAAGGCGACAGAACTCGGCGTGCGTGTGCTGCAACCAGTCATCACGCGGCGCACCAACGCTGAAAGAGTGCGCACCGATCGGCTGCGGTCGATCGTGATCGAGGCCGCTGAACAGACCGAGCGTCTCGACTTACCCGATGTGCGCGAGCCGCTGGCGTTGGCCAGAGCGCTCGATGGCTGGGATGGTCGCCGCATCCTGTTCGCCGACGAGGCCGGCGACGCACGCCCGCTCGCGGAGGTAGCGCGCGTGCTCGATGATGCGCCGCTCGCGCTGCTGACCGGGCCGGAAGGTGGCTTCGACCCGGAAGAACGGCGCCTGTTGCGCGCCTTGCCGTTCGTGACGCCGGTTTCGCTTGGCCCGCGAATTCTGCGCGCCGAGACGGCGGTGATCGCGGGGCTTGCAGTGATCCAGGCGACGTGGGGCGACTGGTCCTGAACGGGACAGATTAACCAACGCCCTTGCGGCACGCGCGGCGCGGCTCCACATGACCTCGACGCGCGACAGGGAGGGCGAGATGGCCGAAACCAAGACAAAGCAACGGCCCATCGAGAACAAGGCCGAGATGGTCGCCCATCTGGAAAGCGGTAACAAACCCGATCCTGCGGCGTGGCGCATCGGCACCGAGCACGAGAAGTTCGGCTTCCATACCCGCGATCATTCGCCGGTGCCGTACGAGGGCCCGTTCGGCATCCGTGAACTGCTGAACAGTCTTGCGGAAAAATATGGGTACGAGCGCGAGTACGAAGGCGAGAACGTCATCGCGCTGAAAAAGGATGGCGCCTCGATCAGCCTCGAGCCCGGCGGCCAGTTCGAACTGTCCGGCGCGCCGCTGGAGCATCTGCACCAGACGTGTTCGGAAGTCGGCGTGCACCTCGCGCAGCTGCGTGACGTGGCCGGCAATCTCGGCATTGCGTTCCTCGGGCTCGGCACGTCGCCGAAATGGTCGCTGGAGGAAACGCCGATCATGCCGAAGGGCCGCTACAAGATCATGCGGGACTACATGCCGAAGGTCGGGCGCCTCGGCCGGCAGATGATGTTCCGGTCGTGCACGGTGCAGACCAACCTCGACTTCGGCTCGGAAGCCGACATGCGCAAGAAGATGCGCGTGTCGCTGGCGCTGCAGCCGATCGCGACGGCGCTGTTTGCCAACTCGCCGTTCATGGAAGGACGCCCCAACGGCTTCCTGTCGTACCGCGGCCACATCTGGACCGACACGGATCCGGACCGCACGGGCATGCTGCCGTTCGTGTTCGACGACAATTTCGGGTTCGAACAGTACGTCGACTACGCGCTCGATGTGCCGATGTACTTCGCCTACCGGAACGGGAAGTACGTGGACTGTTCGGGCATGAGCTTCCGCGATTTCCTCGCGGGCAAACTCCCCGCGCTGCCGGGCGAACTGCCGAGCATGAAGGACTTCGAGGATCACCTCACCACGATCTTCCCGGAAGTGCGCCTCAAGACCTACATCGAACAACGCGGCGCGGACGCCGGTCCGTGGTCGCGGCTGTGCGCGCTGCCGGCGTTCTGGGCGGGCATCTTCTATTGCGACGCGGCGCTGGAAGCGGCGTGGAGTCTGGTGAAGAGTTGGACGGCGGAAGACCGCGAAGCGCTGCGGCGCAGCGTGACGGTGCTGGGGCTGAAGGCGCCGATCCGCGGGATGATCGCGCGCGACGTGGCGCAGCAGGCGCTGGCGATCGCGCGGCAGGGGCTGAAATCCCGCGCCAAGCTCAACGCCAGCGGCGACGACGAAACCCACTTCCTCTCCGAACTCGACGACATCGCGCAAACCGGCGTGACGCCGGCGGAACGCCTGCTCGAGCGCTGGAAGACGGAGTGGAAGGGGGACATGACGAAGGTTTTCGAGGCGTGCGCGTATTAGGTGCTATGCCCGCTCTTGGCCCAATGCGGACATTGCGAGTTTGCGGTATGTTGGCCCTATGACCGACGAAACGCCCTGGGAAGTTGAATGCTACAGCGCCGCTTGGGCGTTTGGTCAGAAGTGCCTCGATTTCAAAAAGAGCAACCCGTACGACCTGGTTGCTCTGGATCGCCTTATCAACACGTTGATGACAGAGCTTTGGGACAACGGTTTCAGTCAAACCGAAATCCGCTCGGCGTTCGAACAGGCGTTGGCGGATATGCCACGCTACGCCGCAGGACTCGAAAAGCGGAGCGACGGTCCTTACTGACCTTCTGTCCTCTCCCTGCGATCTCCCGCCTGACGGGACGGGCGTGCGGGAAGGCCGGTCTTTAGCGACACTGCCCGACGTCACAATATGGCGCAAAGCGGCTAAAGGGCCAGAGACGCCGACCTAGTGGGGCGTCCAAGGAATTGAGGACTGCACGGTGGGATCAATACACCTAAACGTCATGCCAGACGGGGACAGATTGTCCGCTGTCCAATAGAAGACCGCGTCCTTACCCTTATTGGCGCAGAAGCGCTGAGCGGTTCGAGTCGCCGTGGCAACGGCAGCGCGATAGCCCTCGAGATCGACGACGCGCGCCGAGGTTTCGACCGCGTAACTGTCTGCGCCAACGAGAACGATTCCGTGCGACGATACGCAACCGCACGCAACAGCAGCCGAGGCGAAAGCGGCAAGCGTTCGGACCATAAGCCTTCCCATCGCATAAAGCGCAATCCGACCTTCGTTGTGGCTCGGCACGGGAGCATCTGCAAGTCGGCGAGCGACGGTCTGGACCGTCCGGAATCGGCGATCTTGCGCCATAGCGGCGTGAACCCGATCGGCGCTTGCCGCATGCTGGCCCGAGAGTATCATCCCATCGCCATAAGGGATGGAAGCCATGAGCTACGCTGTCGGTTCCGACGATCTGGTTCTTTGCGTCAATGCCGCCCCGAACCATGTCACGGGAGAGCCCGTGCCGCTCGTTGCGGGCGAGACCTATCGCGTTTGGGGCGTCCTGGAGTTTGCGTGCCCGTGTGGGCGCTCCGATGCCTTGCTGGACATCGGCATTGACTTCGCGTGGTGCCAGTCCCGTTTCCGGCTGTTACCCAAGCCGAAGTTCGAGGCCAGGTCGCGAGACGTGTTGGCGCCGAAAGAGAAGGAAACGGTGTGACCCCTATCGGTCCTGCGCCGGGGGCGGCGGCTGCCATGTGAGGTCCGTGACGCGTTCGAGCATTGTCGTGCTGGATCTTGCAACCTGACGTTCGAGGGCCTCGCAAAAGGTGGGCTCAAACCAGTCCTTCAATCGCGGCCAGATGGCTTTGCCACCGCTGCTGCGAAGCGTCAGCGCCAGGCCCTCCACATACCCGTCCAGTTGGAGACCCGTGAGGTCCTTCTGTTTCAAGTCGATATATCCCTGTTCGGTCTGGGTGATCCACGTGAACAGCCAGGTTCCCCATTTCATGCGTTCGGCTTCGGTCAGGCTCTCGAAGTCTTTCTGTCCTCTGATGTGGACATCGAGGAGTTCCGGATCCTCCGACAATCTCAGCAGGATTTCGTTGTTGTGACGGACCATTTCGCGGGCATTTTCCCGGGACACTTCCCTTCGGGCGCGGTCAATCTGAAACGCGAGGAATATGAGCGTCAGGACCACGGCGGTGGATCCGACAACATCGCTGGCGATACCGACTTCCTCAATTGTCATCGATCGGTCCACTCAAGTCTGGATTTGGGTCAGTTGATCGAGTAGCCGCCGTCCACAGGCAGCATGACGCCCGTGACGAAGTCCGCTGCGGGGCTGGCCAGGAAGACCGCGGCGCCCGCGCATTCATCCGCCTCGCCCCAACGCCCGGCCGGCGTGCGCGCCATCAGGTTCGCGTTGAACATCGCCCAGTCCGGATCGACGCGCGCAATCTGGGTCATCTCGGTGGCGATCCAGCCGGGCGCGATCGCGTTGACCTGAATGTTGTGCGGGGCCAGTTCGATGGCCATGGATTTGGTCAGCTGCACCACCGCCCCCTTCGCCGCGCTGTAGGAGGGGAGCGCTGCGGCGCCGAAGATCGAATACATGCTGGCGAGATTGATGATCTTGCCGCGCTTGCGCGTCAGCATGGAGTGCGCGGCGAGCTTGGACAGCAGGAAAGTTGCATCGAGATGTATCGCGATGGCGTTGTCCCAGCCCGCCTCGCTCTGGTTGAGCACGCCGCCGCTGACGTCGGCGCTGCCGGCATTGTTGACGAGAATATCGATGCCGCCGAGCTCGGCCTCGACCTTTGCAATGACGCCCGCCAGCGTCTCCCGTTTCGTCACGTCGAGCGGCAGCGCGATGCCGCGCGCGCCGGCCTGCTTGAGTTCGGCGAGGACGGCCGCGTTCCTGTCCGGATCGCGCGCAAGAATGGCGACGGACGCGCCCGCGCTCGCAAGCCCCAGAGCGATGGAGCGACCGATGCCGCGATTGCCTCCGGTCACGACCGCAACACGACCCGAAAGATCGAACGATGGCGTTTTCATTTCTGTCCTCCACGCAGTCCAGCATGGCAGCGCGCCGGGAAGGTGTCGAGCAGAGCGAGAAGCGCGGGCCCCCTAATGGGCTATGGTTGTCAGGCCCGTGAGGCTTCGTGCTATGGCTTCCTCGATGTTCAAGGTCAGAAACGCGGAATCCGGGGACGTTGACGGCGCGGTCGCCGCGCTGGGCGCGGCCTTCGCCAATGACCCGCTGATGCTGTATCTCTTTCGCGACCACCCGGATGGCGTTCGCGCCGGCGTGATGGCGTTTTTCTCCATTCTGCTCCGTGTAAGGATCGCGCTCGACATGCCGGCCTACGTGCTGCAGCACGGCGACGATGTGCTGGGCGCGGTGATGGGGTACGACACGTCACGCCCCGCGTGGCCAGCGTCGTTCGTCGAGGAATGGCGCCAGTTTGAAGACGGGTCGCCCGGTATCGCCACGCGCATGGCCGCCTACGAAAAAATCTGTGATGCGCACCAGCCTGACGACGCGCACTATTATCTTGGCGTGATCGGCGTGCATCCGTCCCTGCAAGGCAAGGGCGCCGGAAAGGCCATGCTTGATGCCTTTTACGCGCTTTCGCACGCGGATGTTGCCTCCCACGGCGTCTATCTCGACACCGCCAACCCTCGCAGCCTCCAGTTCTACGACGACAACGGGTTCGAACGCCGGGGTGAGGGCAGTCTTGATGGCACGCCTGTGTGGTGCGTCTTCAAGCGGTCGCAATAGGGGAGCGTGCGCATGGTCTATCGGTTCGGCCCGGAGCATCCGGAAACCTACGTTCCGCACGCGTATCCCGAACACACCGTCGATCTCGGCGAGGTGGTGATGAACTATGCCGTCGCCGGGCCTGAAAACGCGCAGCCGCTCTTGCTCATTCCGGGGCAGACAGAATCCTGGTGGGGCTACGAGGAGGCGATGAAGCGCCTCGACAAGAGCTTCCGCCTCTACGCCGTCGATCTGCGCGGGCAGGGGCGCACCACGCGGACGCCCAGCCGCTACACGTTCGACAACATGGGCGCCGATCTCGTGCGCTTCTGCCAGGCGGTGATCAAACGGCCCGTGATCACGTGCGGCCTTTCGTCGGGTGGCGTGCTGTCGGCGTGGCTCTCGGCGTATGCGCCGCCCGGCGTCGTCCGCGCCTCGTTCTACGAGGATCCGCCGCTGTTCGGCTGCGAGCAGCGGCCTGCCTGCGGCCACGGCCAGCACGCCAGCCTCGTCTCGCTGATCTTCGGAGCGTTCGCGAAACACCTGGGCGATCAGTGGTCCGTCGGAGACTGGGCGGGCTTCGTCGATGCGGTGAAGAAGATGCCGCCGGTGCTCGCCGCTCGGCCGTATGGCGATGAACCGCCGCAGACGCTCAAGGAATACGATCCCGAGTGGGGCCGCGCCTGCGTCGAAGGCACGATCTCCGGGAGCTGCGATCATGAGCGGATGCTGTCGCGCGTGAAAGTGCCTGTGCTGATGACGCATCACTTCCGCGCGCCGGGCCTCGTCAACGGCAAGTTCCTGGGCGCGATCTCGGACGATCAGGCCGCGCGCGTGGGCGAACTCATCAACGCGGCGGGTCAGCGCTACGACTACCAGTCCCACCCGATGATGGGCCATTTCATGCACGGGCAGGATCCCGATCTCTACGCCAAGGTGGTGACGGAGTGGGTGGCGACGCTGCCGTAACGATCAAAACCGCATCTTGCGCAAACCCGCGACGCGCCACACCTTCACGGTATGGCCCTGTCGCACCCGCTGCACACCGCGCGTCTCCGGCTTGAACCTGTCACCGGCGCGCTGACGCGTGCGGCTGGTGAAGGCAAGGCGGCGCTTGAACTCGCCCTCGACGCCGAAGTCGACGCCGGTTGGCGCGGCGAACACGTGTTCGGGCGGGCCCGCGTTGCGGTCGATGATCGGCCCCGCCATGCGCTGGTCATTCACGAAGCCGACAGGAAACTCATCGGCGAGGTGCGCTTCGAGCCGTTGCGGCATGGCGAAGGCTTCGAGATCGGCTACGCCATCGTCCCGGCTTATCGCCGCCAGGGCTACGCGGTGGAGGCGGCCCGCGCGGTGATCCGGGCGCTGGAGGACCACGGCGCCAACCACATCATCGCCGGCTGCGACATGCGCAACGTCGCCTCGGTGCGCACCTTGCGGCGGCTCGGCTTCACGCTCGACGGGTCGATCGCCCGGGCGAACGCGTTCTGGTGGGTGCGCCGCGCGCCGGTCTAGTCGCCTCTCGCACCTGCGAACAGCAGGCTAATTTCTCACGATCTGGCCCCGCGATGGCGAAATCGTGCACCCGTATCGGCGCGGTGCGCTTGAAACTGCCGGCGCGCCCGTGTTCAGTCTGCCCCGAAACCGCTGCGCCGGGACGGGCGCGGCTCCGAGGGGAGTGCCCGCCCGTGTGGAATATCGTCGTGGCCGTCGGCCTGGTGATCACCGTGATCACCGTCATCCCGGTCTTCCTGCAGCTACAGAAACACCCCAAGGGGATGCATATCCTGTTCTTCGCGGAGATGTGGGAGCGCTTTTCCTACTACGGCATGCGCGGCATTCTCGTCGCCTACATGACCCAGCACTTCCTGTTCAACGACGGGGTCGCGCAGGGGCAGTACGGCGCCTACACATCGCTTGTTTACCTGTTGCCGCTGATCGGCGGCATGGTGGCGGACCGCTACATCGGCACCAAGAAAGCGATCGCGTTCGGCGCGCTGCTGCTGGTGGCGGGCCACCTCACGATGGCGATCGAGCAGCAGCCGGTGGTGCAGACGCTCACCTATCAGGGCCAGACCTACGACTTCGCTTCGGAAGGTCGCCAGGATGCGCGCCAGACGTGGCTCGTCGTCGATGGCAAGCGTTACGAGTACGGCCCTGCGGAAGGCGGCGGCCTCGCGATCACCGATCTGCCCGCGACGGCGCCGCTCCCCGCGGTGCTGCCCGCCGACAGCTACCAGATGGGCGAGAAGGGCAAAAATCCACTCTTCGTGAACATCTTCTATCTTGCCATGGCGCTCATCATCATGGGCGTCGGCTTCCTGAAGGCGAACATCTCCACCATCGTGGGCCAGCTCTACCCGCAGGGCGATCCGCGCCGTGACGCCGGCTTCACGCTCTACTACTTCGGCATCAACCTCGGCGCGTTCTGGGCCTCCATCCTGTGTGCGGGCCTCGGCGCGACGTACGGCTGGTCCTGGGGCTTCGGGCTCGCCGGCGTCGGCATGGCGCTGGGCTGGCTCGTGTTCACACAACGCCGGCTGCTGTTCTTCATCCCCGGGCCGAAGCAACTGCCGGATGACGTGGGCAACCCGCCCGATCCGGAACTCATCAAGAAGCCGTTTCTGGGCCCCATCAACCGCGAGTGGTTCATCTACATCTGCGGCGTCGCCGGCGTCGCCGTCGTCTGGTGGCTGGTGCAGCGCGAGCCGGTGGTGAACATGGCGCTGACGGCCGCGATGGGCCTCATCCTCATCTACTTCCTGATCTACATGATCCGGAACTGCAGCTGGGTGGAAAGCCAGCGGATCATCCTGGCCCTCGTGCTGGTGGCGGCGTCGACGGTGTTCTTCACGCTGTTTGAGCTCGCGGGCTCCGCGCTCAACCAGTTCGCCGAGCGCAACACGCAGATGCCGTCCAACGGCTTCATGACGATCACCTCGGGCCAGACGCAGAGCTTCAACGCGGGCTTCATCCTGCTGCTGGCGCCGCTGTTCTCGATCATGTGGAGCACGCTCAACCGGCACAACAAGGATCCGGGCGACTCCATCAAGTTCGCCTTCGCGCTGATGCAGGTCGGCGCGGGCTTCCTGGTGCTGGTATGGGGCGCACAGTACGCCGACGCCAACGCGCGGGTGCCGCTGATCTTCCTCGTGCTGCTCTACCTGCTGCACACCACGGGCGAACTCTTCCTCTCGCCGGTGGGGCTCTCGGCCATGACCAAGCTCGCACCCGCCGCGATTGCATCCACGATCATGGCCACGTGGTTTCTGGCGTCCTCAGCCGCGCAGGCGCTTGCGGCGCAGGTGGCTAAGCTAACGGCACAGGAAACCGTTGGCGGACAAGTGCTCGATCCGCACGCGGCGCTCGCCACGTATGTAAAGGTGTTCAACCAGATCGGCTGGGTGTCGATCTGGATCGGCGTCGGCCTGGCGGTGGCGTCGCCGCTGCTGAACATGCTGGCGCACAAGAATGTCAAGGATGCGAGCAAGGGCGCCCGCGCCGCGGCGGCCACGCCTGCGGAGTGACGCGCGTTAACCACCTGCCACGATTACGTCCGGAAGCGGCGCCGCTGCGTCCATTTCCGGCGTAGTCGTGGCGCAATCGACGCATACTCCTGTAAGCTCAATCGGGGCGCAGCCTGGCGCCCCGACGCGAAGGAGACGCCGGCCCATGGCCCGCAAGAGAGCAGTCATCTCCCCCGCGCGCACCGCGCCGCCGCCCGAGCCCGGCTCGTTCGAGCTTCTGCTGGGCTGGAAGGGGGAGGACACCAGGGATTTGATCGGCTTCGGCGCGCCCCGCGCTGCGGCGATCGCGAAAACCGCCGATGAAATCACCGAAGAGCCGGTGCTCTACGGTGAGGATCGCCACCTGCTGACCATTGCGCCAACGGGCGCCGGCAAGGGCCGCGGCGTCATCATCCCGAACCTGCTGCGCTTCGAAGGCTCGGTCATCGTCATCGATCCGAAGGGCGAGACCTGGCACGTCACCGCGCGCCGCCGCCGTGAGATGGGCCAGCAGGTGCTGTTGCTCGATCCGTTCCAGGCGGTCGGCAAGCGCACCGACAGCCTCAACCCGTTCGACCTGTTCGATCGCCCCGGCGCGCTGCTCGACGCCGACGCCGAAATGCTCGCCTCGCTGCTGGCGGGCGACGCGGGGTTTCACAAGGAACCGTTCTGGGACAACTGGGGCCGTTCGCTGATGTCCGGCGTGATCGCCGCTGTCGCCGAAACCTCGCCGCCCAACGAACGCCACTTCGGCCGCGTGCGCGAATTGCTGATGAGCGACGATGCGGTGTTCAACCTGCACACACTCTTGGAAAACAACGAGGACCTGAACCGGCTCTCGAAACAGAACATCTCCTCGTTCCTGCCGATCACTGAACAGACGCGCTCGGGCATTCTCTCCACCGCGCAAAGCTATCTGAAGGTGGTGAACTCGGACTCTGCGCTGCGCTCGCTGTCGCGCTCGACGATCGATCTCGATGCGGTGCGCGAGGGCGCGCCGATGACGATCTACATCGTCATCCCGCCGGACAAGCTGGAAAGCCACGGCGCGCTGCTGCGCCTCTGGGTCGGCGCGCTGATGCTGACGGTGATGGGCCGCAAGCGGCGCCCGAAGCGGTCCACGCTCTTCCTGCTCGACGAATGCGCCCAGCTCGGCGAGTTCGGGCCACTGCGCCAGTCGATGACGCTGCTGCGCGGCTACGGCCTGCAGGTGTGGCCGTTCTTCCAGGATCTGTCGCAGCTCCAGCGCCTCTACCCGAAGGACTGGCGCACGATCTTCAACAACGCCGGCGTGTTCCAGCTGTTCGGCGTCGCCAATCACCTGATGGCGAAGGAAAGCAGCGAACTGATCGGCGACATCGACGCCGACACGCTGCGCAACATGCCACTCAACCAGCAGGTGATCGCGGTGTCGGGCGCCAAGGCGGTGGCGTGCCGCCTGCCGGATTATCTGGAGGACACCCCGTTCAAGGGCATGTGGGACGCCAACCCGATGTTCGAGACGGACGCCGATGCGCTGGCGCCGGGCAAGAAGGGCCCGGGACCGGGGCGGTAACGCCTACGCGAAGCTCTGCGCGACGCGCAGATCACTGGAGGAGCGTCATGCGTGGCAGCCTGATTGCAGTTCTGTTGCTCTTCGGTCTCGCGGCATGCGGCCCAACCGGGCATCACCGCCGCGAAACGGTCGTCGCGATCGTCGCCACAGGCGAAGCAAAGACACGCCCCGACGTCGCGGAGATCACTGGCGGTATCGAGTCGCGTGCGCCGACCGCCAAGGAAGCGCTCGCCACGCAGGCCACGAAGATGACCGCGATCGTCGCCGCGGTCGCGGCGTCCGGCGTCAAGGCCGATGACGTGGAAACCGCGCAGATCAGCCTCAACCCGGTGACCGACTGGACCCCGCGCGGTGGCCAGCGCA
>JANNVF010000142.1:0-4080 GCA_031414315.1 Hyphomonadaceae bacterium
GAAGTGTCGCCGTGATTTTGACGCTCGGGTTTCTTGGGTTTCAAGTCAATCGCGCACGGCTGGAAGTCTCCCGGCGAAATGCTCGCGACATGATCAATAACAACAATGATGTCTTGTTGAGGCTATCTGAAAATGACGCGCTATTGGACGTTCACATTCGAGGCCAAAAAGACTTTGCGAGCCTGACCGAGGCTGAGCGCATGAAATGGGGTTTCTGGCTCTTTGCATGGATCACCCAGACAGAGCAGGGCTACATCGATCGTCGGCAGAAAGATTTTTCGGGGATGATGCTGGATGAATATGTAGAGGGGCTCGCGTTGGTGTTGCGGAGCAATGGCGGCACGAAGATGTGGCCGAGGGTGAAAGCCTGGTTTGATCTTGATTTTTGCGAAGCCGTGGAACGTCAGGTCGCAAAGTCAAACACCACTCAGCTCAAGCGAATTGCAGATCTGGACCGGCCGGAGTCCACCTCGTCATGAAGCCGTGCGATCCTTGAACTAATGTCCGGTTTGAACGCCGAAAGTCGCCGACCTATTTTGCAGACGTAACGACCGGAGCCGGCGATCTCCCGCCTGACGCTAGCGTCAGCGGGATGGGCAGGGTCGTCCCAGTCCTGCCGCTGGCTGACTCCGGTCTTCGCCTTTGTTACCGTCTCTCCACGGGGAGACGACCATGCGATATCGGGCCTTTTTCAGCTATGCGCGGGCGGACGACCGCATCGCCAACTGGCTGCACCGCCAACTCGACGGCTACCGCACGCCGAAGCCGTTGGTCGGCAGTGCGCTTGAGGCGCCAACCAAGGGCGACGCGTCATGACCCTCGAAGAGATCAACACCATCGCGCAGACGGTCGGCGTGCTGGCCATCCTCGGCTCGCTCGTCTTTGTCGGCGTGCAGATCCGCCAGAACACCCGCGCGCTCAAGGCGACTTCGCATCACGCCATCACCGACAGCTTCAACGCGATCAACACGCTCCTCATGAGCGATCAGAATGCGGCGCGCATCTTTCGCCTCGGCCTGGCGGGGATGGAGAACCTCGACGAGGACGAGCGCGTCTCCTTCAGCTACATGGCGCTTGGGTACCAGCGCATCTTCGAGACGCTTCACTACCAGTACAGCACCGGCACGCTGGAAGCGAAGCTGTTCGAGGCGGAACTCAACACGCTTAAATGGTCCGTCACCAATCCGGGCTTCCGGGAGTGGTGGGCCGACAATCCGATCTCGCTGAGCGCCGAGTATCGCGCGTTCATCGACGGCCTCATTCGTGACGCGCTGGCAGGCGGTGACGCCATCGCCGTCGTGCCCTGGGACGTGAGTGTGTTGCATGGCAGCGGCTCATCGACGCCGGAAGCGAAACCGCAAGGCGGGGCAGTGAAACCATGACCCTTCAGGATCTCAGCCTGCTCGCACAGGTTTTCGGCGTCTTGCTTGTCTCGGGGTCGCTGATCTTCGTCGGCCTGCAGATGCGCCAGACTCACGCCGTCGAGCGTGGGAATGCACAGCGGGACATCCTCAACCAGACGCGGGACTGGTGGATGATCGTCGTTGAGGACGAGGCGACGTTCGACACCTTCTGCGCGGGGCTCGCCGACTTTGCCGGCCTCAGTCGCTACCGGCAGGCGCGTTTCAATGCGCTCGGCTGGAACCTAAAGCACATCGTCGAGGGCGTCTTCTTCCAGCACAAGGCGGGCCTTGTGATGGAGTCCTCCCACAACGGCTACATGATCGCTTTTCTCGCCATCCTCAACACGCCGGGCGGGCGCCAATGGTGGGCGGAGGCCTCGAAGGTCGCCAACGCCGAGCTTGCTGCCTACCTCTCCGCGCGGCTCGAAGCCGAGGCAGCGACGCTGCCGCTATGGACCGACCTGCTGCCGCACACGCTGGCGCCACCGGGGGAAATCGCATGACACTCGAAGAGATCAACTACGTTGCCCAGACTATCGGCGTGGTCGCCATCTTGGGCTCGCTCGTCGCCGTGCTGATCCAGATGCGGCAGACCAACCGGTTGCTGCGCAACCAGGCGCGGCGCGACCAGATCGAGGGCCTCAAGAGCATCTCCGATGCGGTGTACCAGACGCCGGGCCTCGCCGATCTGATTGCACGGGCGACGGCAGGCGGTCTTGAGTCGCTCACGGAGGCTGAGCGTATTCAGCTCCTCGCGTTTCAGACGGCGGCCGAGCGCACCTGGGAGGCCATGCATTCTCAATATCTCGCCGGCCAGATCGATGCTGCGCTCTGGCAGGCGCACCTCGAACAGGCTCGCGCAACCTGGCGGCTCAGCCCTGTCGTACGCGCTGTCTGGGCGGCGCGGCGGTCGTTCTTCACGGCGGCGTACCAAGTGTTTCACGCAGCCGAGATCGAGCGCGACGCGGGCGATCCGCTCTACGCGCGGCAAGCGGGCGCCGCAAACGATGAAGGCCGGCCCTGACTCTCGAAAGCATCAACAACATCGCCCAGACCATCGCCGCGGTCGCGGTCGTGGTTTCGCTCGTCGTCCTGATCCTTCAAGTGCGTCAGACGCAGGCCGACCTGAACCGCGCCGGGAATCTCAGAGACAACCGAGTTGGGGTGGCGCCACTGGTTACGAGTGACGCATTTCGGCGAGTTCCTTCCGATCGATAGATCAGAGGCTGACGACCGCTCTGGGGCAGATTCCTGCCGGTTGCCGCGAGTAACGCTCTAGGATGTAACGGATGGCTCGAAGGCCAAGCAGTTGAATCCTCCGCCATAGTGCGGGTGTTGTGTTCCTAGCGACGCAAGTCGCCCTGGCGCCTGCCTTGGGAATCGCGCCCGCCGCAAACACTCATCAAGCGCGCCCCACACAGAACTCCGGACCATCGCGGTCCTGCCGGAGAGGGAGGCCGCGGCATCGCGCCAACGGCCTGTCATCCGGCGCCACAGTAGCACTCGACCCGACCGAACTGGTCCCTGATCTGCACGCCGACAAACACGACCGATCCGAGGATCAGGAAGGTCGCTTCGCGACTGACCCTGGTCATGTTGTCTACCGTGTACGGTTCATAAAATTTCAATCGCCGCCAACTAGACTGCGCGGATGAACCTTACTTTCACCATTCTATTGATTTTCGGCGCAGGAGTGACATCGCGCGGTCTGTACGCCATCGCAACAAAGGACGTCACGGACAACGGCGAAGGTGGCGATGGACGCATGGTCGGCAGCCACGCCGTTCGCTACGGCATCGCTTTGGCTGTAATTGGAGTTGCGATCTCGTCCTATGCTATTTTCCAATGGTCTTGGGTCACCGCCCTCGTGGTCTGGATCCACTCGCTAGGCTGAAGGTATCGCGTCGGGCTCGTCAATCTGGAGTGCTGCCGGTTCAGTGGACGCCCGCCTAAGCTAACGCCTCCTGTTGCTCGAACGCAATCGGGCTGAGATAGCCCAGCGTTGGCCCTAACCGGACGAAGGCGACCACTCGACTTCGATCTCCCGCAGCATTGCTCCTGGCAACGCTTCCTGGCCGTGTAGCTCTCTGAATTTGGCCTTGTAGAGCGTCGGCAGCGCTTGAAGTTGGCCGACCTTCCCGTCGAGCCACGTTTTCAGTTCATCGTACTCCGGATCGATGCCGCCGTGACCGGGGTGTGTCTCAAGCTTCGCTTCGCCGCTATGGAAACGGCGCTCCCAAGCCCGATAGATCGCCCAATTCCGCATCGCGCGTTCCATGAACTCCGCGTCCACCGGGTAGAGTTTGAAATTGTCGGAGTAATCGTCGGCGCCCTCATCGAACTGCGATGCAAGGTAATGTGGCGCACCGTTCAAGTCGGCAATGCCGGTGCGCACCCCATCGTAAATATCCCAGACCGCGTACACTCGCTCGCATTTCATGTTGGGCATTTAATAGCGCCCGCAGCGCGCAATCCAATGTCGCCTTCCGGCGACAGCGAGCCGTCGGCGCTTGATCGACGCGATCGGCTCGATTGGAGCGACCCTGCCAGTCGCGCTGCATTCTCTGGCCTTCGCGCTATCGCGGGCCCGTGGTAGGCCGCTGCAGTTATTCGATGCGGGTGCCGCATCATGATTTTCGAACTGCTTGCGTTGGTTTCGGCGGCGTTGTTTGCGGGC
>JANNVF010000143.1:0-8299 GCA_031414315.1 Hyphomonadaceae bacterium
GGCCACGGGGCGCCCGGCGATGTTCTGGTTCGCGGGGCTGTGCAGCGCCGGCCTCGCCGCGTTCATGGTGCATCGGCGTTCCGAGCGCGAACCCTCCGAACAGACGCTCAAGGAAGCCGTCGCGCCGCAGCAGGCGACCAGCGTGGCTGCGTCGGAGCTGGCGTACGGGGATGACGAGTCAGACGCAGCAGTCGCGCCCGCGCCGTAGGGTCACCGGGCGAAGGACTCTTGCTCACCCCCAGCGCGCTTGCCATACCCGCCCCAACCAACGCCGCCCATCCAGATCGAGGCTCCCGATGAATATCCACGAATATCAAGGCAAGGCCCTCCTGGCGAAGTACGGCGCCCCGGTGTCGCGCGGCTATTCGGCGTTCACCGCGCAGGAGGCCATCGAGGCCGCCGCCAAGCTCGGCGGCCCGCTCTGGGTGGTGAAGAGCCAGATCCACGCCGGCGGGCGCGGCAAGGGCAAGTTCAAGGAGGCGTCGGCCGGGGAGAAGGGCGGCGTCCGTCTCGCGTTCAAGCCGGAAGACGTCGGAATCTTCGCCGAGCAGATGCTGGGCGCCACGCTGGTCACCGCGCAGACCGGCCCGGCAGGCCGCGTCGTCAAGCGCCTCTACATCGAGGATGGCAGCGATATCGAGAAGGAATTCTATCTCTCCGCGCTGGTGGATCGCGAGCACGGCGGTATCTCGTTCGTCGTGTCGCAGGACGGCGGCATGGACATCGAGAAGGTCGCTCACGACACGCCGGAGCGCGTGCACACCGTGCCGATCAATTTCGGCAAGGGCTTCACCGCCGAAGACGGCAGGAAGATCGCGTCGATCCTGGGCCTCACCGGCGGCCTCGTGGATGAGTGCGTCGACGTGACGGGCAAGATCTACAAGGCGTTCGTGGCCGAAGACATGGCGATGCTGGAGATCAACCCGCTCATCATCACCAAGGACAACCACCTGAAGTGCCTCGATGCGAAGGTGAGCTTCGACACCAACGCGGGCTATCGTCACCCGGAATGGGCCGAGTTGCGCGACCTCGGCGAAGAGGACGACAAGGAAATCGAGGCGTCGAAGTACGACCTCGCCTACATCGCGCTCGACGGCGACATCGGCTGCATGGTCAACGGCGCGGGCCTGGCGATGGCGACGATGGACATCATCAAGCTGTTCGGCGCCGAACCCGCCAACTTCCTCGACGTCGGCGGCGGCGCCTCAAAGGAAAAGGTGACG
Source organism: Hyphomonadaceae bacterium (assembly GCA_031414315.1). Classification (GTDB taxonomy): domain Bacteria; phylum Pseudomonadota; class Alphaproteobacteria; order Caulobacterales; family Aquidulcibacteraceae; genus VFBF01. Next base: position 1,224 of record JANNVF010000143.1, read on the forward strand.
GCCGCGTTCAAGATCATCACCGCAGACCCGAAGGTGAAGGGCATCCTGATCAACATCTTCGGCGGCATCATGAAGTGCGACGTGATCGCCGAAGGCGTTGTCGCTGCGGTGAAGGAAGTCGGCCTGCAGGTGCCGCTGGTCGTTCGTCTCGAAGGGACGAATGTCGAGTTGGGCAAGAAGATCATCAACGAGAGCGGGTTGAACGTGATCTCGGCGGATGATCTGGAGGATGCGGCGCGGAAGATTGTGAAGGCTGTGAAGGGGTAAGGTATGACGCGCGCAGCGGACGAGAGTGCATGAAAGCGTATCTCTTTCCGCTTGCGCTGTGCGTCACATCACCAGCCGCTGCGCAGCCCGCCAGTCCCGTCGAGGAAGCGTTTCTGTCCTTCACCAGCGTATGCATGAACAACAACGCGAATGCCGAGTCCGTCGGCGCGCAACTTTTGGCGGCAGGATGGTCGCAGGGAACCGTGGCCGATCTCCCCGTGACGTCGCAGTCGCGGCGTCGCGGTAACACAGTCATTCTTGAAAACGATGTGACTGCGGGCGCGCGCGTCTGGTTTGCCTCGGACGACGCGCATGCGTTGTTCGTCACCACTTCGTCCGGAGAACGGAAAGTTGGGAAGGGGCGGGCCCGGCATACCGAAGCTTTCACGATGTGCTCATTCTACGCCACCGGCGTGACGCGGGAGGCTGTTGCGGGGCTGATCTTCGGGGACCGCGCGCCGACGCAACGGCAATCCTTTCTGGCATTCCCGCTCGCGTTTTCGAACGCCAATGGCAAGCCGTTTACGTTTGGCGTGACGGCCATCGACAGTCGCGACCGATACGCACGTTTCGGCACGCTGGCATTTTTCTCGTACGAGGGTGCGGTGACGCCCTAACGCGTGACGATTTCACGCTGCGCGGCGGCGTGTGCTACTCCTCGTCCATGCCCAACACACCTCCAGCCATCGCCAAAGTCATAGCGCCGCCGCCGGTGCTGTTTCTCGGCGCTCTCACCCTCGGGCTCCTGATCGACTTCCTCGTCTATCGCCTGCCCACCGGGATCCCGGACACGCTGCGCTTCGGTGGCGCGGCGTTTCTCGTCGCGGCCGGGGTGATCCTGCTGTTCCTCGCGGTCAGCGGATTTTCGCGGGCGGGGACGGGGGTGCGCCATGCGGCGGGGTCTTCTGCGCTGGTCACCACCGGCGCGCATGCGGTGACGCGCAACCCGATGTATCTCGGCATGGCGCTGGTCTACGCCGGGCTCGCGCTGCTGGTCGACAGCATGGTCACGCTTGCATTGCTGCCGCCGCTGCTGCTCGTCATCCAGTTCGGCGTGATCGCCCGCGAGGAGCGCTTCATGGAAGCAAAGTTCGGCGACGATTATCGCGCCTACAGGAAGCGCGTGCGGCCCTGGATCTGACCGCCCTGGATCGGACCGCCGTCTATTTCGCCAGCACGCGCTCGATCCGCCGGTCCGGCACGAGCCAGATCAGCGCCACCAGCACGATCAGCGCCTGCGCGATGCGCGGGTTGACGAAGGACACGCCGATCGCCGCCAGATAGAGCGCGGGTGACAGATAGCCCTTCCAGTCGCCGCCGGTGGCGCGGGCGAGCGCGTGGTCGGCGCCGTGGGCGCGGATGATGGTGGTCTGCAGGATCTTGTAGGCGATCGCCGGCATGAGCAGGGACACGCCGTAGGTCGCCGTCGGCAGCGCGGCGCTGTGGGTCTCGCCCATCCACGCGGTGGTGAACGGGATCAGCGACAGCCAGAACAGCAGGTGCATGTTGGCCCACAGGATCGCGCCGTTCACGCGCTCCACCGTGTGCATCATGTGGTGGTGATTGTTCCAGTAGATCGCCACGTAGACGAAGCTCAGCACATAGCTGAGGAACGTCGGCGCCACATGCGCGAGTGCCGCGAGCGTCGGCTCCTCCGGCGGATGCAGCTCCAGCACCATGATCGTGATGATGATGGCGATGACGCCATCGCTGAATGCGAGCAACCTGTCCTTGTCCATGGCGCCTGTTCCGAGCGGGTCCTGGGGCGTGTTTAGCGTGCGCAGGCCCACGCACAAGCCATCGAAGGTCCAGCCATGCCGAGGCGGCCGACATGCAAAAGGAGCCGGGTTGCCCCGACTCCTCATAGGTTTCGTCGCGGTGGGCTAAGACACCTACAGCAGAATGGCCGTGTCAGGATCTGGTTGGACGTCGGGCTTGGCGTCGTCGTCCATGTCATCGTCGTCTTCGTCCAAATCTTCTGACGTGGCCTCCATTGCGTCCACGTCGGACGCCGGCCGCTCGTTCTTCAGTTCCTGCGTCTCGTCCTGCAGGCCAGGATCGTTGTCAGCCATTGTATTCCTCCACGCACCGTCGCGCACATCACGCTTCGCCGGCAACTACCCAACGGGCGGCGCGTGAAACTGTTCCTGCGCGAACACCTGCCCGCCGCAGCGTCCGCAGCGGCAAATGTGCGCCACCGTACGCGCGGGGGGACTCGTTCCGGCGCGCCGTTCGCGCTAGCTTCGGCGCGTTCTGGAGGAGGGAAGACCATGATCGGATACGTCACGCTCGGCACGCAGGATCTGCAGCGCGCCGCGAAGTTCTATGACGCCATCGCCGCCGAAATGGGCACGAAGCGGATGATGGAGTTTGGCGAGTTCATCGCCTGGGGCAATCCCGGTGGTGGCGCTGGCATCGGGCTGACCAAGCCATTCGATGGCAACCCGCAGTCCGTCGGCAACGGCGTGATGGTCGCGCTGCAGGCTAAGGACAAGGACCAGGTCCATCGCCTCTACGACATCGCGCTCGCCAACGGCGGTACGTGCGAGGGCAAGCCCGGCCCGCGGGGCGACGGCGGCTTCTACGCCGGTTATTTCCGCGATCCAGACGGGAACAAGCTGAACGCATTCATCATGGCGTGATGTGGTCAGGGCCGGCGGACGGGTTGACGGCTCGCCGGTCCCTGATCGGAACATCAGCGCCGGCGTGACGTTGTATCAGGGCCCAATCGAAGGAAATGTCCTGATGGCGACGGAAACTCGCGGAAGTTCCAACGGCTTCCTATATTTCATCGTAGGCGCGCTTCTCATAGCGGTCGCGGTGCTTGCATTCGTTTCGTACAACGGCAGCCTCACACAGACACGCGAGGACGCCGCGATTGAACGCAGCGCCGACGCCATCAGCGACGCTGCGCGCGATATTGGTGACAGTGTGGATGACGCCACGCGCCGCGCGGCGGTAAGCGTTCCTGCACCGCAACCCACGCAGCCGGCCGAACCCGAACCAGCGCCGCCGACCTGACCGCCCCATGATTTGGACAAAAGGCCTCTGCGCGCCGCGCCGGGGCCTTTTGTCGTAGGCGCTGGCGCAGGGTTTGCCTTTCGGCCGTGCTGCGCTAGGACACCGCGTATCCCTGAAAATGGCGCCGGCGGTCCTGATCCATGTCCATCCTCGTGAACGCGTCCACCCGTGTCATCTGCCAGGGCTTCACCGGCAAGAACGGCACGTTCCACTCCGAACAGGCGATCGCTTACGGCACCAAAATGACCGGCGGCGTCAGCCCGGGGAAGGGCGGGGGCACGCACCTCGGCCTGCCGATCTTCAATTCCGTTGCGGAAGCCAAGGAAAAGGCCGGCGCCGACGCCACGGTGATCTACGTGCCGCCGGCTGGCGCAGCCGCCGCCATCGAGGAAGCGATCGACGCGGAAATTCCGCTCATCGTCACCATCACCGAGGGCATTCCGGTGCTCGACATGGTGCGGGTGAAGGCAAAGCTTGTCGGGTCGAAGTCGCGGTTGCTTGGCCCGAACTGTCCGGGCGTGCTGACTCCCAACGAGTGCAAGATCGGCATCATGCCGGGCTCGATCTTCAAGAAGGGCAACGTGGGCATCGTTTCGCGCTCTGGCACGCTGACCTACGAGGCGGTGTTCCAGACCACCAACGAAGGCCTTGGCCAGACGACGGCGGTGGGCATCGGCGGCGACCCGGTGAAGGGCACCGAGTTCATCGACATGCTGGAGATGTTTCTGGCCGATCCGGCTACCACGTCGATCGTAATGATCGGCGAGATCGGCGGCTCGGCGGAAGAAGACGCCGCGCAGTTTCTGGCCGATGAGGCGAAGAAGGGCCGCAAGAAGCCGACGGTTGGCTTCATCGCCGGCCGCACGGCGCCTCCGGGCCGCCGCATGGGCCACGCTGGCGCGATCATCTCCGGCGGCAAGGGCGACGCCGAGTCGAAGATCGCGGCGATGGAGGCTGCGGGCATCCGCGTTGCGCCGCACCCGGCGGCGTTGGGGCGCACGATGGCGGAATTGCTGAAGGGCTGACGCCGCCGCGTTGTGCACGCCACTTCGTGTTCGGCGCCGCTCCGTTGGGCGCCACCGTTATGGCATGGAAGCTCTGCGCACGCGCAGAGGCGCCCGTGCGCATTTGCCCGCTTTTCATGAAGCGCGCGCGGGCGAACCGCCCTATATCGAGTGCAAATCACGCAAGGATCGAAGGCAATGGCCGACGGCGCCCGCGGCATCTCGAATTCCGCCATGCTCGAAACAAGCTTTCTCGACGGCGCCAACGCGTTGTTCGTCGAGCAGATGCACACGCAGTATCTCGCGGACCCGTCGTCCGTAGACCCTTCATGGCGTTCGTTTTTTGACGAACTGGGCGACACGACCGCCGCACGCGGGCCGTCGTGGGCCAAGCCCGGCATCGCCAACCCGGCGCCCAGCGAGCTGACGGCGATGTTCGATGGCGACTGGGCCGCGCTCGAGCCGAAGATCACCCAAAAAGTACAAAAGCAGATCGAGCGTCGCGCCACCGCCGAGGGCGCGCCGGCGCCGGCCAAGGCCGTCATTGAGAGCGCCGCCCGCGACAGCGTGCGTGCGTTGATGCTGATCCGGGCCTATCGGTCGCGCGGCCACCTTGCCGCGCAGCTCGATCCATTGGGCATGGAGCAGGCCAAGCCGGTCGATGGCCTCGACCCCGCCCGCTACGGCTTCGGCCCCGGCGACATGGATCGCCAGATCTTCATCGATGGCGTGCTGGGGCTGGAAACCGCCACTGTCCGCCAGATGCTCGACATCCTGCGCCGCACGTATTGCGGGCATCTGGGCGTCGAGTTCATGCACATCACCAACCCCGAGGAGAAGGCCTGGATCCAGCAGCGCATCGAGGGGCCCGACAAGGAGATCACCTTCACGCCCGAGGGCAAGAAGGCGATCCTGAAGAAGCTGATCGAGGGCGAGACGTTCGAGCGCTTCATGCAGAAGCGTTACCCCGGCACCAAGCGTTTCGGGCTCGACGGCGCCGAGGCAATGATCCCGGCGCTGGAGCAGGTGATCAAGCGCGGCGGCTCCTACGGCGTGGAGGACATCGCGCTGGGCATGGCGCACCGCGGCCGCCTCAACGTGCTCGCTGCGGTGATGGGCAAGCCGTACCGCGTCATCTTCCACGAATTCCGCGGCGGTTCCGCGACGCCGGAAGAGATGATGGGCTCCGGCGACGTGAAGTATCACATGGGCGCCTCGTCGGATCGCGAGTTCGACGGCCACAAGGTGCACCTGTCGCTCACCGCCAACCCGTCGCACCTCGAGATCGTCAATCCGGTCGTGCTCGGGAAATCGCGCGCCAAGCAGGCGTCGCGGCAGACGCATGTGGAGAACGAAAAAGAGCTGTTCGATCTGCGCGCGCGGGTCATGCCGCTGCTGATCCACGGTGATGCGGCGTTCGCGGGGCAGGGCGTCGTCGCGGAGTGCTTTGCGCTATCGGGCCTGCGCGGCTACCGCACCGGCGGCACCGTGCACTTCATCATCAACAACCAGATCGGCTTCACCACGAGCCCGCGGTTCTCGCGCTCGTCCCCGTATCCCTCCGACGTCGCGCTCATGGTGCAGGCGCCGATCTTCCATGTGAACGGCGACGATCCGGAAGCGGTCGTCTACGCCACCAAGGTCGCCACTGAGTATCGCCAGGAGTTCGGCAAGGACGTCGTCATCGACATGTTCTGTTACCGCCGCTACGGCCACAACGAGGGCGACGATCCCTCGTTCACGCAGCCGTTGATGTACAAGAAGATCAAGGACCTGCCGTCGACGCGGGAGATCTATTCGCGCCAGCTCGTCACAGAAGCCGCGCTGACGCAGGCCGACGTGGATGGCTTCGTCAGCGAGTTTGAAACTTTTCTCGACGCCGAGTTCGAGGAAGGCAAGGTCTACCGTCCCAACAAGGCCGACTGGCTCGATGGCGTCTGGTCGGGCCTTGGCCTGCCCAATGACGAGGATCGTCGCGGGGAAACGGCGTCGTCCGTTGCACGGCTCAAGGAGATCGGCCTCAGCCTCACGCAACAGCCCGCCGGCGTGGACATGCACAAGACGCTGATCCGCGTGATCGGCAATCGCCGCAAGACCATCGAAACCGGCGAGGGCATCGACTGGGCGACGGCGGAGCACCTCGCGTTCGGCACGCTGCTGGATGAAGGCTTCCCGGTGCGCCTTTCGGGGCAGGATTCCGCGCGCGGCACGTTCAGCCAGCGGCACTCGCACTTCGTCGATCAGACGACGGAAGAGCGCTACACGCCGCTCAACCACATCCGCGACGGCCAGGCGCACTACGAGGTGATCGACTCGCTGCTCTCGGAAGAAGCGGTGCTCGGCTACGAGTATGGCTACTCGCTCGCCGCGCCCAACACCCTGACCATGTGGGAAGCGCAGTTCGGCGACTTCGTGAACGGCGCGCAGGTGGTGATCGACCAGTTCATCTCGTCGGGCGAGCGCAAGTGGCTGCGCATGTCCGGCCTCGTGATGCTGCTGCCGCATGGCTACGAGGGGCAGGGGCCGGAGCACTCCTCCGCGCGGCTTGAGCGCTTCCTGCAGGCGTGCGCGGAAGAGAACATGCAGGTCGTCAACTGCACGACGCCGTCGAACTATTTCCACGTCCTGCGCCGCCAGATTCATCGCTCCTTCCGCAAGCCGCTGATCGTGATGACGCCGAAGTCGCTGCTGCGCCACAAGCGCTGCATCTCCACGCTGAAGGACATGGCGGAGGGCACGTCCTTTCACCGCGTGCTGTGGGACGACGCCGATGCGCATCTGAAC
>JANNVF010000144.1:0-1681 GCA_031414315.1 Hyphomonadaceae bacterium
ACCGCTCGACTCGACCGCCCGGAGACCCCCATGCCCCGCCACGCCCCCGTCATCGTCATCGGCTCGGGCCCGGCCGGCTACACCGCCGCCATCTACGCAGCACGCGCGCTGCGCAAGCCGCTGGTGATCGCCGGCATCCAGCCGGGCGGCCAGCTCACCATCACCACCGACGTGGAAAACTATCCGGGCTTCGCCGACGTCATCCAGGGCCCGTGGCTGATGGAGCAGATGCACGCGCAGGCGGTGCACGTCGGCGCCGAATTCATCACCGACCACATCATGGACGTGGACTTCACCCAGCGCCCGTTCCGCCTCACCGGCGACAACGGCGACGTCTACACCGCCGACACCGTGATCATCGCCACCGGCGCGCAGGCCAAGTGGCTGGGCCTGCCGAGCGAGAAGAAGTTCCAGGGCTTCGGCGTCTCCGCGTGCGCCACGTGCGACGGCTTCTTCTACCGCAACAAGGCGGTCGCGGTGTTCGGAGGCGGCAACACGGCGGTGGAGGAAGCGCTCTACCTCACCAACTTCGCATCGAAGGTGACGCTGGTGCATCGCCGCAGCGAACTGCGCGCCGAGCGCGTGCTGCAGGAGCGCCTGCTGCATCATCCGAAAATCGAGGTTGTCTGGAACGCCGCACTCGACGAAGTGCTCGGCACGGAAGAGCCGCTCGGCGTCACCGGCGTGCGTCTGAAGGATGCGAAAACCGGCGCCGTGCGCGAGCTTGCCGTGGACGGCGTGTTCATCGCCATCGGCCACGAACCGGCGACCGGCCTGTTCAAAGGCAAGATCGCGATGAAGGACAACGGCTACCTCATCGTCGAGCCCGGCACGACGAAGACCAACATCCCCGGCGTGTTCGCCGCCGGCGACGTGGCGGATGAAACGTTCCGGCAGGCGGTGACGGCGGCGGGGCTCGGCTGCATGGCGGCGCTCGAAGCCGAGCGCTACCTCGCCGCGATCGAAAGCGCGCCGGCGGATGCGAACTACGCGGCTGCGTAAGCGCTCTAGGCCGCTTTTGATTTGGCCTTCTTTTGATCGCGCAGTTCAGGCGCACGCTTTTCGACCTCTTCGAGGATCGCCTCCAGCTCCTTGTCGGTCAGATGCTCGATGCCGATGAAGCGGTTTTCGCCTTCGGACACACGGATCAGTTCGTCGAGCTTGGCGTGCAGCGCGTCGTTGTCGCGGTTCTGGGTGTTCTGGATCAGGAACACCATCAGGAACGTGATTATCGTCGTGGATGTGTTGATGACGACCTGCCAGGTGTCGGAAAATCCGAACAGCGGGCCGCTAGCAGCCCAGATGACCACGAACGCCACGCAGCCGATGAACGTGTAGGGCCGCCCCACGAACTGGGCGACCTTGTTGGCGAACTTTGTGAAGAGCGCATTCATGTGCCGGTAACGAAACCGCCACCGGCCGGGTTCCCTACACGACGCGCACCATCCGCTTGCCGCGGTTTTCGCCGGCGAGGAGCCCGATCAGCGCGCGCGGCGTATTTTCCAGGCCGTCGATGATGTCTTCCTTCACCTTCAGCTGGCCGGACCCCACCCATCCCTGCAGGTCGGCGAGCGCCGCCTCGCGCTCGTCGTCATAGTCCATCACGATGAAACCCTGCACGATCAGGCGTTTGACGACGAACAGGCCCGGCACGCCGCGAGGGCCGTGCGGCGACGGCGCG
>JANNVF010000145.1:0-3320 GCA_031414315.1 Hyphomonadaceae bacterium
GGCGCTCGGCATGACGCTCGTGATCGTGACCGGCGGCATCGATCTCTCCGTGGCCGGCGTGCTGCCGTTCTCTGCGATCCTGACCGCCTTGTTGCTGCGGGCCGGGGCTCCGGCGCCGCTCGCTATTCTCGCCGCCCTCACGATCGCGGCACTTATCGGGCTGCTGAACGCCGTGACTGCGAACGGCCTTCGAGTCCACCCCTTCATCGTGACTCTCGCGACCATGCTTTCGCTCAAGGGGCTGAATCTGGTGCTCACCGGCGGTGGCCCGATCACCGGAATCCCTCCCGAGTTCGCGTGGATCGGCCAGGGCCGTCTTCTGGGCGTGCCGTTCCCCCTCGTCCTCTTCGCGGCTATGGCCGTGACATTCGCCGTGCTTCTCAGGAGGCATCGCTTTTGGCAGCAGACCTACCTGATCGGCGGAAACCCGCGCGCCGCCCGAACGTCGGGGGTGCGTGTTCCCTTCGTGCTCGCTGTCGTCTACATCACGAGCGCTCTGTGCGCCGCCATCGCCGGGGTGATCGCGGCGGCGACGCTTGGCAGCGCCAGCGCGGGTCTTGGTCAGAACGCCGAGCTGCGCGTGATCACGGCGGTGGTGATCGGCGGCGCCAGTCTCCAGGGCGGCTCCGGTTCGATTGGCGGCACGCTGCTCGGCCTCTCTTTCCTGGCCATGCTCTACAACGCCTTCTCCATGACCGGCGTCTCGACGTACTGGCAGGATGTCGCCACCGGCGCGCTGGTCCTCGCCTCCGCGCTTGCGACCGAACTTGTCACCAGGCGTCGCGCGCGAGGGTAGGGTTCAGGATCATGGAAGCCAAAGCCGAGCTGACGCCGACCATCAACTTGCGGACATCGTTCCAGAAAGAGAGACACGTATGAACTCCGACATCTTCCAAGGCTGCGTTCCGGCGCTGATGACGCCGTGTCGAAGCGATCGCACGCCGGACTTCGAAGCACTGGTGAAGAAGGCGCAGGCCCTCGTGGCGGCCGGCATGCGGGGGGTCGTCTACTGCGGGTCCATGGGAGATTGGCCGCTGCTGAGCGATGAGCAGCGACAGGAAGGAGTGCGCAGACTCACCGAAGCCTCTGTACCGGTAATCGTGGGTACGGGTGCTCAGAACACAGCACTCGCCGTCGCTCACGCCGCGCACGCGCAGCGAGTGGGAGCCTTGGGATTGATGGTCATTCCGCGGGTTCTCTCTCGTGGCGCCTCGGTCGCGGCTCAACACGCGCACTTTGCCGCCGTTCTCGGCGCCGCTCCTGATCTCCCTGCGGTGATCTACAACAGCCCCTACTATGGGTATGAAACCAAGGCCGATCTGTTCTTCGAACTGCGCCGCGAGTTTCCCAATCTGGTCGGCTTCAAGGAGTTTGGCGGTGCGGCCTCGCTGAGCTACGCCGCCGAGCACATCACTCATGCCGACAGCGGCGTGTTGCTCATGGTGGGAGTCGATACCCAGGTCTGTCATGGCTACATTCGATGCGGCGCCAAAGGCGCGATCACCGGAATCGGCAACTGCCTGCCTCACGAAGTGCTGCACCTGATCGCCCTGTGCCGCCTCGCCGCCTCAGGCGATGTCGAAGCGCGGCGGCTGGCTCGCGAACTGGAGGACGCCCTCACCGAATTGTCGCGTTTCGACGAGGGCCCCGACCTCGTTCTCTACTACAAATATCTGCTCGTGCTGTTGGGCGACGCCGCCTACACGCTGCACCTCAACGAATCGGATCAGCTTTCGCCAAGCCAGCGGCGCTTTGCTGAAGAGCAGTTGAAGCTCTTCCAGCAGTGGTGGGCCGGCTGGCCGGGCAAGACATATGGCCGCTGACGTGAGAGCCACAGCCGCGATCCCCGTACTGCTGTGCGCTCTTGCGCTGCCCGATGCACGCGCTCAGGCCCAGCCGAAAGCCCTTGATGCGGCGGCTGCCGGCCGCTTCGCTGAACTCGCCCTGGGGTGCGTGCAGAAGGAGTACCCGAACAAGATCTCCCACGTCCTCAATTCACCGGAGGATGTCAAATCGCCACGCGAACTGACACCGGCCTTCTACGGCTGTTACGACTGGCACTCCTCGGTCCATGGGCATTGGCTGCTGGCGCGGCTTGCGCGCACGTTTCCTGACGCCGCCTGGGCTGGCCGGGCCATGGCCGCGCTCCAGGCCAACATCACACCCGCTACCAGCTCGGGCGAGGTGACGTACCTCACGGGCGCCGGGCGCGAGTCGTTCGAGCGGCCCTATGGACTGGCATGGCTGCTGCAGTTGGCCGCCGAGCTTCGTGAGTGGCCCTCGCCTGAGGCCGCGGGCCTCGCATCCTTGTTGCGACCGCTCGAGGTGGCGGTGAATGAGCGCCTCAAGGTCTGGCTCCCGAAGCTCGCCTATCCCATTCGGGAGGGAGAACATCCGCAGACCGCATTCGCCTTCGGCTTGATCCTGGACTACGCGCGCGCCGGCGACCCGGCGCTGGCGGATCTTGTTATCGCCAAGACTCGCGAGTTCCATCTCAAAGATCGCGATTGTCCGATCAACTACGAGCCGTCGGGGCAGGACTTCCTCTCGCCCTGCCTCGCGGAAGCCGACCTGATGCGACGTGTTCTGCCGCCCGCCGAGTTTGCGACGTGGCTCTCGGGTTTCCTTCCGCGCATCCCATCTTCGGCGTCAGGCGCGTGGTTGCCGGTGGGTGTGGTCACCGACAAGACCGACGGCAAGTTGGCGCACCTCGATGGGTTGAATCTCAGTCGCGCATGGATGCTCGAAGGCATGGCGGCAGGGCTGCCCCAGGGAGATAGGCGCCGGCGCGCGCTGCTGGCCGCAGCCACGACGCATGCTGCGAGCGGCCTTGCCGCGGTCACCGGCGAACACTACGCCTCTGGGCACTGGCTCGGTAGCTTCGCCGCCTACCTGACGACGCGTCGGGGAATCGCGAAGTAACTCTGACGTCGGCTCGCGTTCGGGGCGCCCGGAAGGGCTGACCGCGATCAGCGCGCGGCAGGCGCGGTGGCGTCGATCCAGGCGCTCACCTCGCGGTCGAGAAGGTCGAGGGGCAATGCACCGTTCCTGAGGATCGCTTCGTGAAAAGCCTTGAGGTCAAACGTCGGGCCGAGACGCTCTTCAGCACGGCGCCGCAGTTCGAGGATCTTCAGCATGCCAAAGGTGTAAGCGAGGCCCTGGCCGGCCTCGGTGATGTGACGGTCGACCTCTGCGGTGGAGGGACCGGCCTTGAAGCCCGTGTTCTCGGCCATGTACGCGATCGCCTGCTCGCGCGTCCAGCCGAGAGCGTGAACGCCGCTGTCCACGACGAGGCGCACCGCGCGCCAGATCTCGTAGGT
>JANNVF010000146.1:0-2250 GCA_031414315.1 Hyphomonadaceae bacterium
TGCCGTCCGGACGGCACGCTGGTGGCGAGCGTCGCGCAGGAAGGCCTGCTGCGGCCGCGGAAATAGGAGACGACCATGAAATACCGCAAGCTGGGGGCCAGCGATCTCTACGTCTCCGAAATCTCGCTCGGCTCGTGGCTCACCTACGGCGTCGGCGTGGAGCGCGACGCGGCGCTGGCGTGCGTCAACCGAGCGTTCGATCTCGGCATCAACTTCATCGACACCGCCAACGTCTATGGCCGTGGCGCGGCAGAATCCTTCCTCGGCGAAGCGCTCGCGGGCCGGCCGCGCGATTCCTACATCCTCGCTACAAAACTCTGGGGCGAGATGAGTCCTACCGACAAGGGCCTGTCGCGCGTGCAGATCGTGAAGCAGATCGATGCGTCGCTCACGCGGTTGAAGACCGACTACGTCGATCTCTACCAGTGCCACCGCTACGATCCCGACACACCGATCGAAGAGACGATGCAGGCGCTCACTGACGTCGTAAAACAAGGCAAGGCGCGCTGGATCGGGTTCAGCGAATGGAGCGCCGAACAGATCAAGGCGGCCTTCAAGGTCGTCGGCGCCGCGCCGTTCGTGTCGAGCCAGCCGCAGTACTCGATCCTGTGGCGCCGGCCCGAGAAAGACGTCATCCCGACGTGCAAGGCGCATGACGTGTCGCAGATCGTGTGGTCGCCACTCGCGCAGGGCGTGCTGACTGGCAAGTATGCGCCGGGCGCGCAGGCGCCGGCCGATAGTCGCGCCAACAACCAGTCCGGGCAGCAGTTCATCCAGGGCTGGTTGCGCCCGGAAGTGCTGGAGGCTGTGCAGCAGATGAAGCCGCTGGCGGCAGAGGCCGGCTGCACGCTGTCACAGTTCGCGCTCGCGTGGGTGCTGCGAGAGCCGAATGTCGCATCGGCGATCGTGGGCGCCAGCAAACCGGCGCAGCTCGACGACAACGCCGCCGCGTCGGGACTCAAGGTGGATCCTGCGTTGTTCGCGAAAGCCGAGGAGATCGTTGCGGACATCCGCCGCGAACGCTGAGGCGGCCTCCGCGCCCTCGGAGGCGGAAAAGAGGGCGCGGCGCACGGAAACCATCGGATCCGACTCCGCGTATTGAAGAAGGCCGGCTAGAAGGCCGGCAGGGGGCGTTCCAGTCGTGCGCGTCGGCAAGAAGATCATTGTGGCGGCCATGGTCGCGCTCACGATGGGGCTGTGGGGCCTGCAATTCTCGTTGCGCGCCGCCCCGGCAGCGCCGCCGCATGTCCCGCTTTTGCCCGACGTGCTGGGCGCGTTCGAATCCGACGCGCCGGTGCTGTCGGCCCATGACTGGGTCGAGCGCCGGGCGCCGATCCTGCGCGCTGCGTTCCAGCGCCTCGTCTACGGTGAACTGCCGCCGTCCACCCCGCCCACGGTGTCAGCGCGCCGGGTGATCGACGCCAAGGCGTTCTCCGGCGCCGCGCGCATCGAGGAATGGCTGCTCGATGTGCCGCTGCGCACCGAGCACGTGCGCTTCCATGCGGTCGTTATCACGCCGAACGGGCTGGTCGCGCCGGCGCCTGTGGTGATCGCCACCAATTTCTGCGGCAATCGCGCGGCGTTCGGCGGCCGCTACAAGACCATCGACCGCCCCGCGTGGACGCCTGGCCGCTGCCGCACGCCGCTCCAGCAATGGGCGGTGGAGAGCCTGCACGGCGCCGACATCATCGCGCCCCCGTTCGAAACGCTGACGCGCGCGGGGTACGCCGTCGTCACGTTCTTCCCTGGTGAGATCGTCGAGGACGATCTCAAGCGCTCGCACGGAGCGCTCGAAGCGTTCGCCGCCGACATGGAGGAACGCGACACGCGCACCGGCGCGCTGGCGGCATGGGCATGGGGCTATTCCCGTGCCATCGACGCGGTCAGCGCCGATCCGCAGTTCGACGAAAAGCGCATCGCGCTCTGGGGCCATTCGCGGTTCGGCAAGGCAGCGCTGCTGGCGGCGGCGTTTGATCCGCGCGCCAGCGCCGTGATCGCCAACCAGTCCGGCACGTTCGGCGCGGCGCTCTCGCGCCAGTCGCGCGGTGAATCCCTGCGCGCGGTGACGCAAAGCTTCCCGTACTGGTTCTCACCCTCGGTGCAGCAGTTCGCGCAGCGCCCGGAGGATCTGCCGCTCGACCAGCACCTGCTCATCGCGCTGATCGCGCCGCGCCCGATCCTGCTGGGCGGGGCGCTGCTCGACCGTTGGTCCGATCCCGCCGGTGCGTTTGCTGCGGCCGAAGCGGCGGC
>JANNVF010000147.1:0-5482 GCA_031414315.1 Hyphomonadaceae bacterium
CAGTAGAGCAGGTGCCGCGCGCGCTCGCGTTCCCATGCGCGTTCGTCCGGCGTCGTCAGCGCGTCGAGATCGCCCGCCGTCGAAGCGGGATCGTCCGCCCACTCGCGCAGCGCCGGGCCGCCATTGATGACATCGATGGCGAGCTTGCCGATCTCGTACTCGTACGGAAAATCGCGCCAGAGATTGTAGTCCGGGTAGAGCCGCCGGATCGCCTTGAACGCCAGCGCCTGCACGCGCCACGGTCTGAACGCGGCGTGCTTGTAGGCCGGGCCCTCGGCGTGGATGTGCACGCCGCTGCACAGCGTGTGCACGTGCTTGTGGAACGTCGGTTCGAACCAGCAGTCGCGCAGCGCGCAGCCGCGCAGCCAGAACGGCGCGAAACGCTGCATCTCCGCAATGACGGCGCGCGCGTCGATGTCGGGCGCGCCGAACAGTTCGAGCGGGCGGGTGGTGCCGCGGCCTTCCGAAAGCGTCGCGCCCTCCAGCATCACCGTGCCCGCATACGCGCGCGCCATGTTGAGGTTCGGCGCGTTGGGCGACGGGTTGATCCAGATGCGCTCGTTGAGCGGCCAGCCGTAACCGGGGCCCTCGTCAGGCTTCCAGCGATCCATCGCGATCACGCGGTAGTCCACGTCGAGCTTGAAGTGGTTGATGAACCAGTGGCCAAGCTCGCCCATTGTCAGACCGTGGCGCATGGGCATGGGGCCGGCGCCGACGAAGCTTTCCCAGCCGGGCCGCAGCGTGAGGCCTTCCACCGGGCGGCCGGCGGGATTGGGTCGGTCGAGCACCCACACGCTCTTGTCGTGTTTCGCGGCGGCTTCGAGCACGTAGAGCAGCGTCGTCACGAAGGTGTAGATGCGGCAACCGAGATCCTGCAGGTCGACGAGGATGACGTCGAACGACGCCATCATCGCATCGGTCGGCCGGCGCACTTCGCCGTAGAGCGAGAACACCGGAATACCGAGCGCCGGATCGACGAAATCCGGGCTCTCCATCATGTTGTCCTGCTTGTCGCCGCGCAGGCCGTGCTGTGGCCCGAACAGGGCGGAGAGCGTGATGTCACCGCACGCGGCGAGCGCGTCGAGCGAATGCGTCAGGTCGGCGGTCACCGAGGCCGGATGCGCGAGCAGCGCGACGCGGCGCCCGGCCAGCGGCGCGCGCAGCGCGGGATCGGCGAGAAGGCGATCGATACCGAAGGTCATGGAAGCTCCGCAGGCAAGAGAAGAGCAAAGCCATCGGAATGGTGAAAATCCGGTTTGCCTGGCGGATGGGCAAGCGCCCAGTAGGACTTTACGCCATCGGTATCCTCGATGACGGTGCTGAGGCCGAGCCGCAGTGCGCACCCGCGCCACTCGGGAAGAAAGAGCCGCACGCGCAGGATGAAGCGCCCGGCGGTCCGCTCCGTCTTGATGGCGGGCCGCGCGCTGTCGGCCAGCTGCATCCCGGCGCGATAGCCGCTGAAGGCGTAGGCCGCCCACTGCGTCGATGGCGCGAAGTTGAACTCGCTGTAGGTCTCGTCCTCGGCGGCGCGGACGAACGCCTCGAAGCAGGTGTGTGCCCAGAGGCCATCCGCGCGCGTGGGCTTGGCTTTTGCGGGCCACTGCACGGCCTCGACGGCGCCGCGCACGTCGTAGCGAATCTCAAGCAGGCCCGCCGGCGCCCGCTCTACGATCGCGCTGATCGCGGTCTCGGCGCCGGACGGCGTATCGGGATGACAGGTCAGCGTTACGGAATGCATCGTCACCAGCCATCCGCCTGCCATGCCACCGCGCCGTCGATCATGGTCAGCAGCGCACGGCCTTTCGGAATGTCCGCCATCGGCGCCGTCATCAGATCCACCGAGAACACGCTCACGTCCGCCGCCTTGCCGACGCGCAGGGCGCCGCGCTCTCCCTCCGCGAAGGCCGCATACGCCGGCCACGCGGTGAACATCTTCAGCGCGGTGGCGCGGTCCACCGCCTGCTCAGGGCGCCAGCCTTCACCGCTGAAGCCCGCAAGGTCGCGGCGCGCGACGGCGGCGTAGAACTCGATCAGCGGATCGCCTTGCTCCACCGGCGCATCGGAGCCCGCCACGACGATCACACGTGCGTCCACCATGCTCTTCCAGGCATAGGCGCCGACGAGGCGATCGAAACCCAGGCGCGCGGGCGCGAAATGAAGATCGCCGATGGCGTGGCTCGGCTGCATGGAGGCGATGACGCCCATATGTGCGAAGCGCGGAATGTCAGAGGGGCGCACGATCTGCGCGTGCTCGATGCGCCAGCGCGGTTCAGCGATACGGCGTTGCGCAACCGGCACGGCGGCGAACGCTTCGGCATAGATGTCGAGCACCGTCGCATTGCCGCGATCGCCGATGGCGTGCGTGGCGATCTGGATGCCTTGTCGCAATGCCTGCTCGAACACCGGCAGCGCTTCATCGTGTTTCAACAGGATGAGGCCGCTTGACGTCGGCGCATCCGCGTAAGGCGCAAACAGCGCCGGGCCGCGCGAGCCCAGCGCGCCGTCGGCATAGTACTTGATCGCGCGGGTCACCACGCGGCCGTTGCGGCTGGTCTGTGCGCCGAGGCGCATGAGGCTCACACCCGCTTCCGGCGTCACCGCGTTGTAGAGGCGCAGCGGAATTGCTCCGGCATTGCTGCGCGCGTGCAGCGCGCTCGCTTCGTCCCAGCCCACGCTCATGTTGTGCGCGCCCACCCAGCCGCGCGCGGGATAGACGCGAAGCGCGGCGTCGAGCGCGGCGGCGAGTGACGGCTGCGCCGCGCGGGCGCGGACCGGTTGCATCAGGCCTATCGCATTGTCGATCAGCATGCCGGTAGGCCGGCCGGCGGCGTCCTTGACAATCTGCCCACCGCCGGGCGCCGGCGTGGCGTCGGTGACGCCCGCCATTGCCAGCGCGCGCGAGTTGGCGACCAGCGCGTGGCCATCGGCGCGCATGAGGATGACGGCGTTGTCGGGCGATGCCGCATCGAGATCGGCGCGGGTGGGAAAACGTTTTTCCGGCCAGTGCGTCTCGATCCAGCCGCGCCCCACGATGACGGCGCCGTTGGCCGGCGTCGCATCGACCCGCGCCTTCACCGCAGCGACGAGGGCAGCGAGCGATGGCGTACCTTCGAGGTTGAACGTCAGCTCCCGCTCGCCGATGCCGCGCAGGTGCGCGTGCGCATCGGTGAAGCCGGGAAAGGCGCTCGCACCCTTGAGGTCGATGATGCGCGTGTTCGGGCCGCGCAGCTGCGACGCGGTGCGGCGCGCGCCGGCGTAGGTGATCTGGCCATTGGCGATGGCGAGCGCTTCGACGCGCGGGTGGGCGTCATCGCCGGTGTAGATCGGCCCGCCCCAGATCAACGTGTCGACGAACTTGGCGTGCGCGACGGCGGGGAGGAGGAGCGTGGCGAGGGCGAGGAGGAGGGTGCGGACCATGTCGCACCCTACCAACGTCACAGCTTCCCCGTCACGTGCTCCAGCCACGTCTTCGCGTGGCCGCTCAGTTGCGGGCCGATCACTTCCTGTACGCGCTCGTGATAGGCGTCGAGCCAGTCGCGCTCCTCGCGGCTCAGCAACTTCTTGTCGATCAGCGTCTTGTCGATCGGCGCGAGCGTCAGCGTTTCAAAGCCGAGCATTTCGCGTTCGCCGCCGAGGATGGCGCTCGCGTGCGTCACCACCTGCAGGTTTTCGGTGCGGATGCCGTAGTGGCCTTCCTTGTAGTAGCCCGGTTCGTTGGAGACGATCATGCCGGGCTCGAGCGCCACGTGGTTGGGCAGTTTGGAAATGCGGTGCGGGCCCTCGTGGACGCCGAGATAGCTGCCGACGCCGTGGCCGGTGCCGTGGTCGTAGTCGAAGCCCGCTTCCCACAAGGAAAGGCGCGCCAGCGCGTCGAGCGCCGAACCTGTCGTGCCTTTCGGGAAGCGCACGCGCGACAGCGCGATGTGGCCTTTCAAAACACGCGTGAAACGGTCCTTCATCTCCGGTGTCGCGCGGCCGATGCCGACGGTGCGGGTCACATCGGTGGTGCCGTCGAGGTATTGGCCGCCGCTGTCGATCAGGAACAGCGAGCCGCGCTTGAGTTTCCTGTTGGTCTTGCGGTTCACCCGGTAGTGCGGCAGCGCGCCGTTCGGGCCGGCGCCTGAAATCGAGTCGAACGACAGATCCTTCAGCGCATCGTTGGCGCGGCGGAACGCCTCCAGCACGCCGCACGCCTCGATCTCGTCGACCTTGCCGCTCTGTGCGTCGGTGGCGAGCCAGTGCAGGAAGCGCGTGAGCGCCGCGCCATCGCGCGCGTGCGCCTGGCGTGAGCCTTCCACTTCCACCGCGTTCTTGCATGCGCGCGGCAGCATCACCGGATCCTGCGCGCGGATCGTGGTGGCGTGTGCGGCGTCGAGCCGTTCGAAGAACCACGCGGAGGTGGAGGAGGGATCGACGCGCACGCGCTTGCCGCCGAGCGCTGCCAGCGCGTCGGGCATGTCTTCCTCGCGCTTGACCGCCACTTCGTTGCCGAGCCAGCTCGACAGTTCACCGCTCGTCTTGGCAGCCGCGATGAACAGATCGGCGCGGCCGTCGGCGTGCAGGATGGCGCTGCCCAGCGGCAACGGCGAACGCGCCACATCCTGCCCGCGCATGTTGAACAGCCACGCGATCGACGCGGGGCTCGTGATCACCGCCGCGTCCGCGCCGCCGTGACCGATGGCGATGCCGAGGCGCCGGCGCTTCGACGCCGCACTTTCGCCCGTGTATTTTTCCGGATGCGGCACAGCCGGCGTCGCGGGCACGGGCGGGCGCTGCGGCCCCCACGCCTCGTCGATCGGGTTGGCGCTCACCGCCTTCAGCGTGGCGCCCACATCGTGCGCGGCGATCTTCAGCCAGCCCAGCGCATCGGGGCTGAACAGCTTCGGGTCGTAGCCGATCACCTGGCCGGATTTCGCCTCTCGTTTGATCCAGCCGGCGAGGCCCAGCTCAACCAGGTCCTCGTAGGCGAACAGTTTCCCGTCCACCTGCGCGCGCACCTGCAGGGTATAGCGCCCGTCCACGAACACCGCGGCCTTGTCGCCCAGCACCGCAGCCGCGCCGGCCGAGCCGGTGAACCCGGTCAGCCACGCGAGGCGGTCGAGCGCCTCGGGCACGTACTCGTTCTGGTACTCGTCCTCGTGCGGCACGACGAAGCCGTCGAGCCCGCGGGCGGCCAGCGCCTTGCGGAGTTTCGGGAGGTTCTTGCGGCCGTACTCCGGGCCGCCCGGTGCGTCGAATGTCTGGAACATGGGGGTGAAATGGCGGTCGCGCGGGCTTCTGGTCAAGAGTCAAGCCTCACCCCCCCTCCAACGCATGTTGGGGGAGGGGCCAGGGGTGGGGGACGGTGGCTCGACGGGACGCCGGCTGGAAGCGCCACACCCGGTCGATCGTCCCGGCCCCCCCCCCGGGCCCCGCCCCCCACCAGGGGTGGGGGGGGGGGGGGGGGGGAAGAATGAACAAAAAACCCCCCGCCCGCCCAATA
>JANNVF010000148.1:0-2010 GCA_031414315.1 Hyphomonadaceae bacterium
GCAGCGGCGCTTGCGCGCCGGCGCGGCAAGCGCGGAAGCTTGCCGATCAGTAGCAGCGCAATCAGCATATCGAAGGCCAGCATCAGCCCCGCCAGGCCGAACAGCCATCCCGCCAACGGGCGCTCGATCACCGCGCCTAAGCCCGCACGCGAAAGGCCGCCTGGTAATTGCAGCGGCTGCAACGATTCATCGGGACGCACGGCATCGATCGAGGCCGAGATACCGGCGCGTTCGTACAAGCCCGGCGGCGTGGCCGGAGAGGGTTGCGCGATTGCGAACGCTTCCGGCGCTATTGGCTGCATATCCGTTGGCGCCGGCGCGAGTGATCCGTAACCGTCGAGCAAGCGTTGGGCGACAAACGGACCGCCAGAAATCTCTCGTTCGCCAGCGCCGTCCGCGCGCGCCGCGAATGCAAGCGTCCGCCGTAGCACTTCCACAAATAGTCCTGAGAGCGGCACGTCGGACCATTCCGGCGTTGCACTCACATGGAAAAGCACCACCAGCCCGCGGCCGCGCGCTTGCGCCGTCACCAGGGGCGAATTGTCGGAGAGCGTCGCCCACACGCGCGCCTCTTCGAGTGACGCGGGTTCCGCCAGAACTTGCCGGCGCACTTGCACGTCGGCCGGCGGTGATATCCCGGCATAGGGAGAGTCCGCCGGGAATACGCCAATGCCGAGCGGCGTCTCCCACGCGAGCGCGCTGCCGAGCGTGCGCGAGCCCGGCCGCAAACGCACCGGCACAAACTCATCTGCATCGTTCGCGAGGCGCGGCCCGGCGAAGCGCACGAGTAGGCCGCCGCTCTCAAGCCAGCGTGTTAGCGCGGCGCTATCAGTCGGTGCAACGCGACCGGCGTCCGGAAGGATCAAAGCCTGCGCGCGCGCGTCAATGAGTTGCGTGATGCTGCCGCGCTGCAAACTCGCGTAAGGTTGCAGCGCGCGATCGACGTAAAACAATTCCGAGAGCAGCGGCTGCCCAGCGCCGCCTGGATCGATCAGCCCGACAAACGGCCGCCCGGCGCCTGCAGGCAACAAGCGTACTGCGCCCGCGCTCTGTTCGCCGACGATACGCACGCGCGCCGCGCGCGCTGCGATCTCTGGCGGTAGCTCGATGCGTGCCGAAGCCGTCAGCGCATCGCCTGGAAACTGCAGCTCCGCCGAGCCAAGCGAGCGGCCCTCAGCCGTTTCGGCCGTCACCGCGCCAACAGCCGAGCCATTTACCGCTCGCCGCGCTTCGATAATGACACCCTGCGGCGTCACCGAACCCGAGACGATCCCGCGCGCGGTTTGTGCTGGCACGCGCGCCGTCACTGGGCCGCGCCGCTGTAGCTCTGCCGCCAGTGCTTCCGCGCCCGCGTCGTTCAATCCATCGGTGATCCAAACGATGCGATCGAAATTGCCTTCTGTCCGCGACAGCCGCGCCGCGGCGTCGGCGCGATCTGGGCGCCACGGTTGTGGCTCAAGCCGCTGCACGCGCGATTTTGCATCGGCCGCCGTCAGCGCTTCGCCGGGATCGCGCGGGCGCGTGCTCGGCGCGGTTTGCAACATGAAGATCGGCGCGCGTGCGCGTTCGGCTTGCGCGATCGCCGCGTTCGCGGCGTTGCGTACTTCGCTCCACGCGGGGGCGGAGGTCCAACCATCGTCGATCACGATCAATGTACGCCCGCCCAGCGGACTTGTGCTTGCTTGCGGCGCCAAGCTTGGCCGTGCGAACGCCAGGATCAGCAACGCTGCCGCCAGCATTCTGAACAGCACAAGCCACCACGGCGCGCGCTCGCGGCTTTGATCGTCAGTGCGCAAGCCTTCTAGTAAGCGCGCTGGCGGAAACTGTTCGCGCTGCGGCGGCGGCGGCGTCGCGCGCATGATGAAGAACAGCACCGGCAGCGCCAGCAGCGCCAACAATGCGCCGGGCGCCGCGAACAAGAACGGCCCGAAGCTCAAGCAAATCGCTCCGAGACCAGCGCGATCAGCAAGGCGAGCGCAGGCGCTGCGCCATGATCGGTGCGATGCAGCA
>JANNVF010000149.1:0-10315 GCA_031414315.1 Hyphomonadaceae bacterium
GGGACAGATAAGAGAGAGCAAGAGAGGAAAGCGGCATGTCGATCGATTTCGAAATCCCCCCCGAGGCCAAGGCCGTCCGTGAAAAAGTGCGCCAGTGGGTGCACGACGAATGCATCCCCGCGGAAAAGCGCCTGCTGGCCGGCGAGGACTACAAGACGGTGCTGAAGGAGCTGCGCACGAAGGCGCGCGGGCAGGGCCTCTGGTGCCCCTTCATCCCGAAGGAATATGGCGGCATGGGCCTTGGGCCGCTGGCCAACGCGCTGGTGCAGATGGAGCTGGGCGAGAGCTATCTCGGCGCGCTGTCGATGAACACGCAGGGCCCTGATGACGCGACGATGCTGACGCTGCTGCAGAACGGCACCGAGTTCCAGAAAGAGAAATACCTGAAGCCGCTGCTGAACGGCGATCTGCGCATCTGCTATTCGATGACGGAAAAGGCGTCGGGCGCCGACGCTACCGGCATGCAGACGACGGCGGAGAAGAAGGGCAACGACACCTACGTGCTGAACGGCGAGAAGTGGTTCTCGTCCGCCGCCAGTGTCGCCGATCTCGCGCTGGTGATGGCCAAGACCGATCCCAACGCGCCGCGCCACCAGCAGTTCTCGACGTTCCTCGTTGAACTCCCCAACCCCGGCTACAAGATCGTCCGCGACATCCCCACGATGGCGCTGGAAGGTCCGCTCTCCCACATCCTCGGCGGTGGCCACTCCGAAATCGAGATCAGGAATCTCGAGGTGCCGGCGGAAAACCTGCTCGGCGGCGAAGGCAACGGCTTCAACATGGGCCAGCACCGGCTCGCGTACGGACGCCTGCGTCACGGCATGCACAATGTCTCGCTCGCCCAGCGCGCGCTCGACATGGCCACCGCGCACATCACCCAGCGCAAGACGTTCGGCAAGATGCTCGATGAGCGCCAGGCCGTGCAGTTCATGCTCGCCGAGTGCGCCACCGAACTCTACATCGCGCGCCTCATGCTGCTGCACATCGCCTACAAGGCGGAGAAGGGCATGGATCTGCGCCAGGAGAACGGGATCGCGAAGGTCTATCTCGCGCACATGGTGCACAAGGTCGTCGACACCGCGATCCAGCTGCACGGCGCGCTTGGCTACTCGCGCGATACGCCGCTGGCCGCCTGGTACACACACATCCGCTCGCAACGTCTCGTCGACGGGCCGGACGAAGTGCACCGCTGGACCACGGGCCGCAACGTGATCAAGGCGTTCAAGGCCACCGGCACGACCGCCGGCGCCTGCGGCGGCGATCTGCTGTAGGGTTCACGCGCAAGTCGCCCGGCCCCTTCGA
Source organism: Hyphomonadaceae bacterium (assembly GCA_031414315.1). GTDB lineage: Bacteria > Pseudomonadota > Alphaproteobacteria > Caulobacterales > Aquidulcibacteraceae > VFBF01. The sequence goes on from JANNVF010000149.1 coordinate 1,303, forward strand.
CCCGCTTTGCGGGCCACTTCCCCTGTGCGCTCCGGTACGGGGGAAGTGGCGGCCAATTGAACAACGGAGGAACCGCATGACGACGCTCGACCTCGCTACCGCCACCGCCGTCGAAACCGCCCACGCCATCGCCGACGGGGCAGTATCGGCGCTCGAAGCGTGCGACGCTGCCATCGCGCGGATCGAAAAGCTGGATGGTCCGATCAACGCCGTCGTCGTGCGCGATTTCGACCGTGCGCGTGCGGCGGCCAAGGTAGTGGACGCCGCACGCGCGAGGGGCGAACGCAAACCGCTGCTCGGCGTGCCGATGACGGTGAAAGAATCCAACGACGTCGCCGGCCTGCCGACCACCTGGGGCATGGAGGTTTTCAAGTCCTTGCCGATCCGCGAGGACGCGATCGCGGTGCAGCGGCTGAAGGCCGCCGGCGCGGTCATTCTCGGCAAGACCAATGCGCCCGTCGCGCTCGCCGACTGGCAGACCACGAACCCCGTCTATGGTCGCACGGTCAATCCGCACGATCACACGCGGTCGCCGGGCGGGTCGTCCGGCGGCGGCGCAGCGGCGGTCGCGGCGGGCATGGTTCCGTTCGAGTTCGGCTCCGACATCGGCGGGTCAATCCGCGTGCCCGCGCAATTGTGCGGTGTGTTCGGTCACAAGCCGACCTACGGGATCATCCCGCTGAAGGGGCACGGCTTCCCCGGCACCGACGGGATCGATGTCGAACTGGCGGTGGTCGGGCCGCTTGCGCGCACGGTGGAGGATCTGTCCGTCGCACTCGACGCGACGGCGGGGCCCGTCGATGGCGCGGGCTATACGCTCGCACTCAAGGCGCCGCGTCATGCCGCGCTGAAGGACCATCGCGTGCTCGTGCTCGACACGCATCCCGTGGCCCCGACCGACGCCAGCGTGCGCGATCCGTTGAACGCACTGGCCGATAAGCTGGAGCGGCTGGGCGCCAAGGTGACGCGCACTGCCGCTGAGTTGCCGGACCTCGCGGACGCCCACGCGCGCTACGTGAAGATGCTCAACGCGATCATCACGCGCGGCGCGCCTGGCGCGACGCCCATAGACGCGCACGCATACATGGAGCTGCAGGACGATCAGATGCGGCTCGCGCGGCAATGGCGCGCGCTGTTTGCAACCGTGGACGTAGTGATCACGCCAGCATTCGGCGTGCCGGCGTTTCCGCACGAGGACAATCCCGACTGGGGCGCGCGCACGCTCATCGTCGACGGCAAGCCCACGCCCTACGGCGCGCAGCTCGGCTGGCCCGGCGTCGCCACCTTTCCGGGCTTGCCCGCGACCGCAGCGCCGACCGGCAAGACCAGGGATGGCTTGCCCGTCGGCGTGCAGATCATCAGCGGGCCGTTCGAGGATCGCACTGCGCTCGCGTTCGCCGGGTTGTTGCAGCGCGACGGACTGGCGGGGTAGTGGCGGGCCGGTCGCTGGTGACCGCCGCGAAAAGCCATGTTACGAACCGTTCAGGACTGACGGCCTGCGGCCACATCCTGCGGGCGGGATCGGAGGGAGGACGTTCATGCGTAAGGCATTTTTCGCGTTGGTCGGTGGCGCCGTGGCGCTGGGCCTGTCGTCGGTGGCGATGGCGCAGCCGAAGGCGGCCGAAAGCACCACGCCGCAGGTCCCGCGCTGCGCCCGCAGCCTCGGCACGATCTCCATCCAGAACGGCGACAGCGCCGGTTGGACCGGCTACCAGCTGCAGCCGCCGGCGGCGCTGCTGCGGGTCATCGTGCAGCAATCGGCCTGCTTCACCGTCGTCGAACGCGGCGCGGGTCTCGATGCGGCGCTGAAAGAACGCGAGCTTTCCGGCGGCGGCAATCTCCAGCGCGGCTCCAACGTGGGCGGCGGCCAGATGCGCGCGGCCGACTACGTGCTGCTCGCCGATGTCATCGCGCAGAACAACAATTCCAGCGGCGGCGCGGTCGGCGGCCTCGTCGGCGGCATGATCGGCGGGCGCCTTGGCGGCGTCGTCGGCGGCATGGGCATGCGCAGCCAGACCGCGCAGACCACACTCACGCTGACCAACGTGCGCACCACTGAATCCTACTCCGTCGAAGGCAACGCCCGGAACCGCAACCTCACGTGGGGCGGCATTGGCGTGCTCGGCGGCGGCGGCGTGGGTCTCGGCGGCTACACCAACACCGAGATCGGCCGCGTGATCACCACCGCCTACATCGACGCCTACACCAACCTCGTCGGCCAGGCGGGCGGGCTTGATCCGAACGCCTCGGGGTCGGCGCCGCGCGAAACCTACAAGACCACCCGCGCCGCGCCGCTGCGCCGCTATCCGGTGGATGGCGCAGCCGTTGTCCGCACGCTCCCGGTCGGCGCGACCGTGTACCCGACGGGCGAGAAGGAAGGCATGTACTGGAAGGTCGCCGACGAGAATGACAACGAAGGCTGGGTGAACAACGATTTCCTCCAGCAAGCGCAGTAAGGTCTCTCTGCCCGAATAAACAAAGGCCGGCGCGATGGTGCGCCGGCCTTTTGCATGGCGGGATCGCGTGTTTGCGTCTCAATGCCTGTTCTTGAGATCCATGATCTCGTCCACCAGCCTGCGATCGGCGGGACGTAACTTCAGATCCTTGGCCAGCGTGTTGAGGAAGCGAAGTTCGCGCCGGTCGATGCGGCGATCCGCATGCGCAACGTCCGCAGCGTGAGCGTAGGTGGAGAGCGCCAGTTTGGGATCCTTGGGCAGATCGTCGATGGCGGTGCGGACCAGGCTCATCAGGTCGTTGCGCTGGTGATGCGCAAAGACGTCATCCCAGATGCCCTGGATCACCTCCTGCGAGATTTCGGTCAGCGTGGGCGTCCGCGAGGCGATGGCGAACACCTCCGTCTGCTCTTCGGGTTTCAACTCCCGATCGATCAGGGCGGCGGCGCAGATCAAGATGAACTGGCAGCGCGCGAGCGACCAGCGGGGCTTGAGGGCGGATGCGGGTGATGTCATGCCGACCTTCTCAGAAAGCGTTCTTCCACGACATCACGGTGACGATCTTGTCCGTGAGCGCCTTGGGCAGACGCAGCGCCTCGGCCATGTCGTCGAGAAACTCCCGCTCCACGAGCAGGAGCCTGCGGTCGGCGAGGGCGATATCGACGCAGTGAGCGAACACCGCTTCGCCGAGGCCGTCTTCCACGGGCAGTTGCCGGCAGGCGTGAGTGACGAGCGACGACACGCTGTTCTGGCCGCGCATGATGTCGCGGCACTCGGTCACGCACCTGTCGACCTGCTCCGGCGACATGGCGATCATCGAGCGGGCGCGGACCAGCAGCGCGTCGATCTCGATTTCTTCCTCGGGCGCGACATCGCCATCGGCGTGCGCCGCCGCCACGAGCAACGCCAGAACGCAACATTCCTTTGGAAAGCGCGGATCGGGCGGGGCCACCGGCGTGCTCGGATGGCCGCGGAACAGGCGAAATTTCAGCGTCGATCCCCCCGCAAACGACCGCATCCCTCGGCCGGAGCGATTGTCAACCAAATCAATTTGGTCGTCAACGCGCAGGCTGGCAGCCCGCGTCAGGCGCCGCTGGTCAGCGCCACGAACACGTCCTCGAGATCCGGCTCCTCGGTGCTGAGATCCTTGATCGCCACGCCCGCCGCTTTCACCCGGTCAAGCAGCTCCTCCACCGTGCGCGCGCCGGCGCCGTAGGTGATGGCCAGCGCGCCATCCTTGCGCACCGTGGCGTCGAGCCCTGCGAGGGCTGCAGGCGGCGCGGTCAGTTCGGTCTGCGGGATGATCACCAGCGTGCGCTTGTCGAGCCGGCGCAGGATCGTCGGCGTCGGCTCGCACGCGATCACCGCGCCGTGGTTGATGATCGCGATGGTGTCGCACAGCTCCTGCGCTTCTTCGAGATAGTGCGTGGTGAGCACGATGGTCGTGCCGCGCGCGTGCAGCGTTTTGATGTAGGCCCACAGCTGCTTCCTGAGGTCGACGTCCACGCCGGCGGTCGGTTCGTCGAGCACCACCACTGGCGGCGTGTGCACCAGCGCCTTCGCCACGAGCAGCCGTCGCTTCATGCCGCCCGACAGCGTGCGCGCGTAAGCGTCCTTCTTGTCGAGCAGGCCGACGGCGGCGAGGATTTCCTCGCTCCGGCGCTCGGCCTTGGGCACACCGTAGAACCCGGCCTGCATCTCCAGCGATTCCATCGGCGTGAAGAACGGGTCCATGTTCAGTTCTTGCGGCACGATGCCGATGGCGCCGCGCGCGTTGCGCGGATCGCTCGTGATGTCGAAGCCCCAGATCGAGGCCGACCCGCCGGTCTTCACCACCAGCCCACCGAGAATGTTGATCAGCGTCGACTTGCCCGCGCCGTTGGGGCCCAGTAGCCCGAAGAACGAGCCGCGCGGTATGGCGAGGTCGATGCCCTTCAGCGCCTGCTTGGGCGGGGTCTTGGCGTCGCCGCGGTAGGTCTTCTCCAGCCCCCGCACTTCGATGGCGATGTCAGGCGGCGGGGCGGGAGCTTTCATCGGTATCCTGCAACGGGGCGGAAGGCCGACCGGCCTGCGCCGGGGGCGCAGCCACAGAGCGGCTGAAAGAGGAGCCCGCCCCGGTGCGTTGACGCGTTGCGGCGGTGCGCTCTAGGTACGCAGCGTCGCCCGTCAGTTCAATCGCGGGCCGAAAAGTGGATAAGAAATGTCGTCTGCGCCGTCCGCAAATCCCGATGCGCCCGAGGTTATCGTGACCCACACCAAGCGCGTGAAGTGCGACGGCGGCGGCGGGGTGCTGGGCCATCCGGTGGTGTTCTACGACATGGGCGACGAGCCGTTCGTGGAGTGCCTCTATTGCGACCGGCGGTTCGTCTACGCGCGCGACCCCGGCGGTCAAGACGATCACTGACCCCGGCGTCGGCCGCGCTAGTTCCGGAAGTAGGCAAGCACCGCGCCGAGCACGGCGGCGACGATCACGATGAACCTGATCGCGGTCCACCAACCCGCGCGCAGGCCGTTCTTGCGGAAGGCGTCGCCAGCCGTTGGCGAATGGATGACGACGTCGGAGCCCTTGCGCAGCGCGCTCACCACCTCGGTGTAGCGCGGTGCGTCGGTCGCCGGCATCGTGTCGCGCGACACTTCGAGGCGCTGATCGAGGACGAAGACGCGCTTCTTGTCCTTCTTCAGACGTGTCTCGAACTTCAGGCCCGGCGAGTCGATGGAAATGTCCCAGCCGTCCGAGGGCCAGTCGACCGGCAGCTCCAGCTCCACGTGGCGGGTGGTGATGCGCGGGCGGCCAAGGTGCACGTCGCGCCGACGCGGGCCGGGCGGCAGATCGGCGAGGTCGGCGCCAATGAAATAGTCCTTGGTGGCGAACTCCACGCGTCCGCCTTCCAGATGTTTCCATGGCGCTGGGATGTCGTAGCTTTCGATGGTGGTGAGGCGGTTTTCGCCGAGATCATCCTCCACTGCCATCGGCTCGCGCGCGACGACGCCGGGCCACACATCCTGCAGCTGGCGCAGGTAGGTCTTGGCGACGGCGGTGAGGCCCTCGTTGGCGATTCGCTCGCGCAGGTCATCGGCGCGCCAGGAGTAATAAGTGGTGCGCCATTCGTAGATCGCGGGCGAACTCGGCTTCGGCCCGAACGAGGCGCGCTCGCGCACGTCCACCACGTATTCCGCCAGTACCGGCCCCATCGCCTCGAGCCGTTCGGCGCCCAGTACCAACGGCAACGCCCAGCCGTAATAGGCGTGGTAGATGCGCTCCAGCGTGCCGGCCTGGTTGCGACGGGTGGGATCGAGCCAGTGCGCCTTGCCGTCGACCATGACGCGCACGATGCAGTGGTCGAACGCTGAAGCCGTGGGCAGCCAGTCCGACAGGCTTTCTCCCTGCCGCGTGTTGACCAGCGCCGCGCAGGCATCCAGCCCGAGCCGGCGCGCCATCGCCACGTACAGCCGCGCGGCGTCCTTGCAGTCGCCGTAGCGGCTCGTCCACGCCGTTTCGATCGGGCGCGGCTGCAGGCCGCCTTCACCGATTGACAGCGCGAGATAGCGCAGGTTGCTTTGCACAAAGCGCAGCACCTCGGCGGCGCGCTGCGACGGCGTCAGATGCGTTTCCGCGATGACGGCGATCGCGGTGTTGAGGTCGTCCGGTAGATCCTGATCGGTCTCGTAGAGCGGGGTGAAGAGGTCTGCCACCTCCGCCCAGCTCTCGTATTCGGTGAACTGCACTTCCGCCCGCGAGATTTCCCACGGCGGCGCCAGCTCCTCCACCTCCACGGCCGGGCGGCGCACGCTGCGCCAGCGACGGTCGATGAAGCCGTCGGTCTCGATCACTTCGGGCGGGGGAGCATTGTTGACGGCGCGAAAATGGATCGGCCGGTCGGCCCGCGTGCGCACCCGGTGGCGGGTCTCCATCATCGACTGGCCCCACTCGAACGCGATCCACGCCGCGTGCTTGCCGTTCAGGATCGGGTTGCCGCCGGTGATCGTGTAGCAGGTCTCCACCACATCGCCGGGGCGCACGTCGGGGATGACGAGGTGGATGGTCAGACGGCCGTCGAATACCAGACGTTCCAGGCTGCGCTCGCGGCGGAACACCTCGAACGCTTCGGGTTTGCAGTGATCGATGACGCTAGCGCCGCGGCGGACGCGGACAAAATGGATTTCCAGGGTTTCGCAGGAGGGGTCGAACGCCACCGAGAACTGGGCGGCGCGTTCGGCGCCGGCGTTGGTCAGCACCCGCTCGGCGTAGCGACCGTGCCAGGCCCGGACAGTTCCGCTGAGGTCCACCTGGGTGTCGTCCAGCAGGGTGCAGCGCCCGCCGCTGACGAACACCTCTTCGGGGTGCGCCGGCGCGTCATAGGGATCGTGCACGACCCAGTCTGGAACCGGGCCGATTCGCGCACGATCGGTCTGCGGCCCCGTGATGGGGATTGCGCCAGACATGAACTCCCCCAGCGGGCGAGGCCGGACCTTCCCCGGCTCTGCTCCGTACCCACCGTATCGGGGGTATGACACGACGTACAGAATGCGCTGCAGGTGGCACGGTTAACGCGCGCCCGATGCTGACGGACCCGTCTGGGCGCGATAAACCGGCATCATGACCGCACCCGTCGACTCCTCCTCCCGCGTCTGGCTGATCGATGGCTCGGGCTACATCTTCCGCGCCTACCATGCGCTGCCGCCGCTCACGCGCCAGAAGGATGGGCTGCCGATCGGCGCGGTCAGCGGCTTTTGCAACATGCTGTTCAAGCTGCTGAACGACATGAAGGGGCCGGACGCGCCGACCCACCTGGCGGTGATCTTCGACCGGTCGGAGACCACGTTCCGTAACGAGATCTATCCCAAATACAAAGCCCAGCGCCCGCCGGCGCCGGAGGACCTCATCCCACAGTTTCCACTGATCCGGGAGGCGACGCGCGCGTTCGGCGCCCCGGCGGTGGATATGGAAGGCTTCGAGGCCGACGATCTGCTCGCCACCTATGCGCGCGAAGCGGCGCGGCGCGGCGCGGTCGTGCGGATCGTGTCGTCGGACAAGGATCTGATGCAGCTGATCGTCGATGACCAGATCGAGCTCTACGATCCGATGAAGAACAAGCTGCTCGGGCCTGAAGCTGTGTTCGAGAAGTTCGGCGTCACGCCGGACAAGGTCATCGATGTGCAGGCGCTGATGGGCGACAGCGTCGACAACGTGCCGGGAGCGCCGGGCATCGGGCCGAAGACGGCGGCCGAGCTCATCGGCATGTTCGGCACGCTGGAGGCGGTGATCGAACGCGCCGCCGAGATCAAGCAGCCAAAACGCCGCGAGAGCATCCAGAATAACGCCGAGCAGATCCGCATCTCCAAGGTGCTCGTCACGCTGAAAGACGACGTGGCGGTGGAGGACACGCTGGAGAGTTTTGCGATCCGCGACTTCGAGGACGGCGTCCTGCTGAAGTTTCTCGACGACATGGAGCTGCGCACGCTGGGCCGGCGCGTGCGCGAACAGATCGCGAAGAATCCCGACGCGGTCGTGCCGCAGGCGCCGGAGCACGGCGGGGCGCCGTTGGCGCACACGTTCGATTTCGCCGCGTACGAAACCGTCGACACCCTTGAGAAGCTGGAAGGCTGGATCGCGCGGGCGCGGGCGCAGGGGTTTGTCGCGTTGAAGGCCGAGAGCAAGGGCATCGGCGCACGCGCCGATCTCATCGGGCTGTCGCTGGCGCTGGGTCGCAACGTCGCGTGCTACGTGCCGCTCGCGCATATCGATCCGGCTGCGGCGCAACTGGCCGGCGATCTGTTTGCCGCGCCGGCAAAGACGGGTGCGGCCGAGAACGCGGATACGCCGCCATTCGTGCAGATCGAAATCTCTGCCGCTATCGCCGCGCTCAAGCCGCTGCTGGAAGACGCTACCGTGCTCAAGATCGGTCACAACGTGAAACAGGAGATCAATCTCTTCGCGCAGCACGGCGTGTCGGTGGCGCCGTACGATGACGCGATGCTGCAGTCCTATGTGCTGGCGGCAGGCGCCTACAACCACGACCTTGCGGAACTGAGCGAGCGCCACCTCGAGCACACGCCGATCGGCTTTGCCGACGTGGCGGGCAAGGGCAAGGCAGCGATTACCATGGACCACGTGTCGATCGCGGCGGCGACGCGCTACGCGTCGGAAGACGCCGACATCATCCTGCGGCTGTGGACGCTGTTCTCGAAGGACGTGGCGCGCGAGCGGCTGCGCACCGTCTACGAGACGCTGGAGCGGCCGATGCCCGTGGTGCTCGGCGGCATGGAGCGCGCAGGCATCAAGATCGATCGCCACGTGCTGTCGCGGCTGTCGGGCGATTTCGCGCAGCGCATGGCGGGGATGGAGGACGAGGCGCGCAAGCTCGCGGGCCGCGAATTCAACTTCGGCAGCCCCAAGCAGCTTGGCGAGATCCTGTTCGACGAAATGAAGCTGCCGGGCGGCACGAAGACCAAGACCGGCGCATGGTCCACGGACGCCAGCGTGCTGGAGGACCTGGCCGCAGCCGGTCATCCGCTGCCGCGCGTGCTGCTGGACTGGCGGCAGCTGCAGAAGCTGCGCT
>JANNVF010000150.1:0-7108 GCA_031414315.1 Hyphomonadaceae bacterium
TGCTGGGTGATGAGCGAGTAGGAACCGGTCGCACGAGCGTGCAGCTTCTTCAATCTCGGTGAACTTGCCTTGACGGCTTGCCAGAGCCGATGACTTCGCCAAGGAGGCGCCTCACGATGACCATCACCATTACCGCCTTCGAACGCTCACCCGATGGCGGCCAGGGACTGGCGCGTGATACGCGCGTCCGTTGGGCGCTGGAAGAAGTGGGCCAGCCCTACAAAGTTCGTCTTGTTTCGTTCGGGGCGATGAAGGAACCCGCGCATCTGGCGCTGCATCCTTTCGGGCAGATTCCGACTTACGAGGACGGCGATCTCGGCCTGTTTGAGACGGGGGCGATCGTGTTCCATATCGCGACGCGACACGCGGGCCTGTTGCCGGACGATGCGAACGCCCGGGCGCGCGCGATCACATGGATGTTCGCCGCGCTCAGCACGGTGGAGCCGCCGATCCTTGAACTCGCAAACGCCAGGCTGCTGGAGGGCGACAAACCCTGGGCAAAGGAGCGCCTGCCTCTGGTCGCGGATCGGGTCCGCGACCGGTTGCAGCAACTTGCCGCGCGCCTTGGCGGTGCCGACTGGCTCGATGGCGCCTTCAGTGCGGGCGACCTGATGATGGTGTCGGTGCTGCTCAGGCTGAAACCATCGGGCATTCTGGACGCGTATCCAAACCTCGCCGCCTATGTCGCCCGTGGCGAAGCGCGGCCCGCCTACAAGCGGGCTTTCGCGGCGCAATTGGCGGTGAACAAACCACCGGCCGGCTGATTGAGGTTTCCCACACGTCCTGAGGGACAGTTTGTTTCGCGCGTGTTGCGCGCCAACGCGCGGCGCGCCGTTGCAGCGTGGACAAAAACTATCTCGTCCAACAGCGCCGAAACCGCGTTAAACTCAGCGCATGAATGATGAAACTGCACATACACCAACGTTGCTTGATCAACTGATCGCCACCCTGCTCGCTTTCCTCGGCGCGCCCATGCGGTGTGCGCTGCGCGTGCTGGAGCGACGGGCGGTGGTGAAGGCGCGCTTCGCGCACATCCTGGATATCTGCAAGGAGAATGGCTGGGCGTTGCGCCGCGAGGGCGAGGACGACGCGACGGTCGAGGCGCGGATCAGTTTTCTGTTGTGGATCGCGCACGACCCGTGGGCTGCTGGGAAATATCTCACGCGCCAGCTGCGTGGCTGGGAGGCGCATCGGCATGCGCACTACGTCACGGTGCTGTGCCTGCCGCCGCGTGTAATGGGGGGTGCGCTTTCGTCAGCGCGCGTCTTTGACACGCCGCTGCGTGATACGAGCTAGCCCGCCGGCGGTCCCGGAAAACGGCAGCCACCCTCTCACGCATGCGCGAGAGGGGAGAAAAGCCATGGCCGCGCGTCACTTCATGTAAAATGCACTCACTTCCGCGCCGAGCTGCGTCGTGCGGTCGATCACGTCGGTCAGATATTCGTGCAAGCCCCGGCTGAACACATCCTCGACCCGCGCGAACCGGAGCTGGGCGGCCCTCGCGCCGGCGAGACGGTGGCATTCGCCGCGCCGGCCCTGATGACTGTAGGCGATCTGCGCCAGCGCGAAGTCGATCTCGTCGTAGCAGGCGCGCAGCGAACGCGGCATTTCCGGCCGCAGGATCAGCAGGTCGGCGATGTTCCAGGGCTTCACTTCGGTGCGAAACACCCATTGGTATGCCCGCACCGCCGAGACCGCGCGCAGGATCGAGGTCCACTGGTAATAATCCACCGCGCCGCCGACCCCTTCATCGCGCGGCAGCAGCAGGTGGTATTTCACGTCGAGAATCCGCGCCGTATTGTCGGCCCGCTCGATGAACGTGCCGAGCCGGGCAAACCAGTAGATCTCGTTACGCAGCATCGTGCCGGCATAGGCGCCATAGAACCGCGTGCCGACCGTCTTCACCCAGTCGATGGTTTCGCCGATCCGCTCCGGCGTGAACGCGCTCGCCGTGAGCCGCCGGCCTTCCAGCCACGACCCGTTCACCGCATCCCACATGTCGCTCGTCAGCGCCGTACGCATGGCCCGCGCATTGGTCCGCGCCCGGTCGAGGCACGACATGATCGACGAGGCGTTGTCGGGATCGAACGCGAGATGGAGCAGCGCGTTTTCGGCCGTCACCTCGTCGTGCTTTTCCAGATACGCTTCCTCGGCGCCGGACGCGACCAGCGCGGAGCTCCATTCCGCAGCGCCTTCGGTCATGCCGGCCATCGACTGCGCTGCTTCAAGCAGACGCGCGACGTTGTCCATCCGCTCCATGTAGCGGGCGAGCCAGAACAGGCTGTCTGCGGCGCGCGAGAGCATCAGCGTTTCATCCGCGCAGCACCCACGTATCCTTGGTGCCCCCGCCTTGCGACGAATTCACCACAAGCGACCCTTCGCGCAGCGCCACGCGAGTGAGGCCGCCCGGCACGATCTCGATGCCGTTGGCGCCGCACAGCACGAACGGCCGCAAGTCCACGTGGCGCGGCGCGACGCCGCTTTCCACGAACGTCGGGCACGTCGACAGCGCCAGCGTCGGCTGGGCAATGTAGGCGTCCGGGTCGGCGCGGATCTTCTTGGCAAACGCGGTGCGCTCGGCCTTCGTCGCCTGGGGGCCGATCAGCATACCGTAGCCGCCTGAGCCACGGCATTCCTTGACCACGAGTTCGGCCAGGTGATCGAGCACGTAGCTGCGTTCATCATCCTTGCCGCATTGCCAGGTCGGTACGTTCTTCAGGATCGCCTCCTCGCCGAGATAGAAACGGATCATCTCTGGCACGTAGACGTAAACCGCCTTGTCGTCGGCGATGCCGGCGCCGACCGCGTTGGCGATGGCCACTGTCCCGTTGCGATAGGCGCTCATCAGGCCGGGCACGCCGAGCGTGGAGTCCTCGCGGAACACCTTTGGATCGAGGAAACTGTCGTCAATGCGGCGGTAGATGACGTCGACGCGTTCGAGACCTTGCGTCGTTCGTTTGAAAACCGCGCCATCGTCCACAACCAGATCGGCGCCTTCCACAAGCTCGACGCCCATTTCATCGGCGAGAAAGGAGTGCTCGTAGTACGCACTATTGAATTGACCCGGCGTGAGCACCACAACCGTAGGCTCGCCGTTGCACGTCGGCGGCGCCACGGACTGCAGCGTGCGCAGCAGCATTTCCGGATAACGCGCGATCGGCTCCACACCCGCGCGTGCGAAGAACTCCGGGAACAGCCGCATCATCACCGCGCGGTTCTCCAGCATGTAGGAGACGCCCGACGGCGTGCGGCAGTTGTCTTCAAGCACGTAGAAATCGTCCGGACCGGTGCGCACGAGATCGATGCCGGCGATGTGTGTGTAGACCCCGCCGGGCACGATGAGGTCCTGCATCACGGTCTCGAACGCCGGGTTGGTCATCACCAGCGCTTCCGGAACGACGCCCGCGGCAATGATCTCGCGCTTCGAATAGACGTCGGCGAGGAAGGCTTGCAGCGCACGAACGCGCTGCTTGAGGCCCCGTTCGATGAAGCGCCATTCGTCGGCGGCGAGGACGCGCGGGACGAGGTCGTACGGAATGAGCCGCTCGGGGTCGCCGCCTTCGGTGTAGACCGCAAAAGTGATGCCGATGCGCCGAAACAGGCGCTCGGCCTCTTCCTTCTTGGCGCGCAACGTCTCCGGCGCCATCGCGTCCAGCCAACGGGCGATGGCGGCGTAGGGCGCTCGCGCCGCGCCCTCGGAGGCGTACATCTCGTCGAACATCGCGTCCCCGACAACGCGGGCCCGCCATGCCCGCTGTCTGGACTGTAAGGATTCTGCGGCCCCTGCCTAGCGCGGCCGTGGCCCCTGACTGCCCGGGAGGCGGGGCGCCATTCTTTTGGTCGCGGGTCTTTCGCGGCGCCGCCTTCGTGGTCAGTTACGCGTTAAGGGGTTCAAGCGCGGCCGCCGCTAGAGTTCCGCGACGATTCTGGAGCGTCCCATGGTCATCCCCGCCACCGAGCCCCCGCCTGCGAAAAGCGGCCGCTTCCTGCGCTGGTTCCGGCGCAGCTTCCTGGCCGGCGTCGCCATCGTGCTGCCGCTGGCGGTGACGATCTGGCTGGTGACGGCGTTCGTTTCGCTCGTCGACAATAACGTCCTGCCGTTTCTGCCGGAACCGTTCCGGGTCACCGCCGAGCGCGTCCCCGGCGCGGGGATCATGGTGGCGGTGACGGCGCTCGCGCTGCTGGGCGCGCTGGCGGGTAATTTTCTCGGGCGCGCAATCATCCAGGAGGTGGACGATTTCGTGGGCCGTCTGCCATTGATCCGCTCGATCTACGGCGGCACGAAACAGGTGTTCAAGCAGGTCGCCGCGCCCGAGCAGCGAAGCTTCAAGGATGCCGTGCTGATCGAGTTTCCGCATAAGGGCTACTGGACGATCGGCTTCATCACCAACACGGCGCCCGATCTGGTCGAGCCGGATATGGTCGCGGTGTACGTGCCGCAGGCGCCGATCCCCACCACCGGCTTTCTGATCTACGCGCCGCGTGCCGCGCTAAAGCCCCTGTCTATAGGCGCAGAGGATGCGCTCAAAAAAATAATCTCGCTTGGCTCTGCACAGGATGTGGCGAAGCCAAGCGAGATCGTTCAACCGGTCGAGTCTGCGTAGGCCGGCCTATTTCTTCGGCTCGTCTTTCTTGATGTCAGCTTCGATTTCGCCGGCTTTCTTTTCGATGGCGTTGCCGGCGTCGTTCGCGGCATCGCCAGCGTCCGTTGCAGCGCGATCGACCGCCTCACCCGCATTTTCCAGCGGACCGTCGGACAGATCCTTCTGCCCATCAACCGCTTTTTCGTACGCGGAATCGGCGTTCTCGCCGGCCTTCTCAGCGTCACCGGGTTGGCACGCCGCCAGCGCCACGACACCCATGAATGCGACCGCAAGTGCTGAAATACGTTTCATACCGTCCTCCTCCTGGAACCTTCAAACAGCGGCGAGCCCTTTTACGCGGGCGGCCGGCGAACCGCACCGAAAACTGCGCTGAGCAGGAACAGCACGATGAACACGAAGAAAAGAATCTTGGCGATGCCGACCGATGCCGACGCAATGCCACCGAAGCCGAGCAGACCGGCCACCAGCGCGAGAACGAAGAACACAAGCGCATAATACAGCATGACGCACCTTGGAGTTTGCGTGGCCTCGCGCCACGCTTCCCGGCACTTACGCTGTATTACCGGTTAGGTTCCCTCGGGTTCCCTCAGTGGGGAAGCCGGGCGGAAAGTTCGTGGCCGGCGGCATCTGTAATCTCAACGCGAACGATGTCCCCAGCGGCGAGCGCGGTCTTGTTGGCTGCGATGCGCACTATTCCATCGATCTCCGGCGCGTCGGCCTTGGTGCGGGCCTCCCAACACCGTTCGTCGGCGTCCCAGTCATCGACGATCACCTCGAGCATCTGGCCGATCAGCTGCTGGCTGCGGGTGTGGGCCAGCTCCGTCTGCAGTTCGTTGAACCGGTCGAAACGCTCGTCGATCACGTCCTGATCGATGTGATCTTCAAGATCGCGGGACGGCGCGCCTTCGACATTCTCGTACTTGAAGACCCCAGCGCGATCGATCCCGGCGTCCTCGATGAAATCGAGCAGCGTTTCGAAGTCCTCTTCGGTCTCGCCCGGGAAACCGACGATGAACGAGGAGCGGATGGTGATGTCGGGGCAGATCTCGCGCCAGCGGCGGATGCGCTCCAGCACCTTCTCCTGATTGGCGGGCCGGCGCATCGCCTTGAGAATCTTCGGCGCGGCGTGCTGCAACGGGATGTCGAGGTACGGCAGAATCTTTCCGTCCGCCATCAGCGGGATGACCTCGTCCACGTGCGGATACGGATAGACGTAATGCATGCGGATCCAGACGCCGAGATCGCCCAGCTCCTTCGCGAGATCATAGAACTTCGCGCGGACCTGCCGGTCTTTCCATTTGCTCTCGGCGTACTTGATGTCGACGCCATAGGCCGACGTGTCCTGACTGATGACGAGGATTTCCTTCACGCCAGCCTTCACCAGCGCTTCCGCTTCCTTCAGCACCGCGTTGATCGGCCGTGACGCCAGATCGCCGCGAATGGAGGGGATTATGCAGAAGCTGCAGCGATTGTTGCAGCCCTCGGAAATCTTCAGATACGCGTAGTGGCGCGGCGTCAGCCGGAAACCGGATTCCGGCACGAGATCTATCTTCGGATCATGCGGCTGCGGCAGGTGCGCGTGCACCGCCGCCATCACCGCCTCGTACTGGTGCGGCCCGGTGATCGCGAGCACGTTGGGGTGTTCCCGGCGGATGAGGTCGGCCTCCTTGCCGAGACAGCCGGTGACCACCACCTTGCCGTTCTCCGCCAGCGCCTCGCCGATCGCTTCAAGGCTTTCGGCCTTGGCGCTGTCGAGGAAGCCGCAGGTGTTCACCACCACGAGATCGGCGCCCGCGTAATCGGCCGACAGCGCGTACCCTTCCGACCGCAGCCGGGTGATGATGCGTTCGCTGTCGACCAGCGCCTTCGGACAGCCAAGACTGACGATGCCGACTTTGGGGGCCGTAGCGGCCATGGGATGTCCTGTGTTTCGGGGTCGCGGGCTTCTAACGCACTCGGCCCCACATCCCAAGCGATGCAGTGAGAGCGTCCGATTGCGGCCAGCGTCTTCGGCGGCGCAACGGCATTATCTGCGCACAGCACAACAGGAAGATCATCCATGGCCACCGTCCGCAAGGAACTCCATCTCAAGGCATCGCCCGACGCCGTCTGGTCCGCATTCGAGGACGTCGGCGCGATCCACGAGCGGCTCGCCCGCGGTTTCGTCACAGACACGAAACTCCAGCCCGGCGGACGGCTGGTGACCTTCGCCAATGGGATGGTGGCGTTTGAGGCTGTCATCACGGTGGACGCAGAGGCCCGTCGGCTGGCCTACGCGGTGACCGGCAGCCCCAATCTCACCCACCACAGCGCCTCATTCGCAGTCACCCCGGACGGGACCGGCAGCCGGGTGGTCTGGCTGGCCGACTTCCTCCCTGACACGGCCGCCGGGACCATCGGGGGCATGATGGAGGCCGGGGTCGTGGCCATGGCCACCACCCACGACGGGTGATGCGACGTCCCCCCGCACGCCCAACAGTTGCGAGTGACTTTCAGACGCATCC
>JANNVF010000151.1:0-2578 GCA_031414315.1 Hyphomonadaceae bacterium
GGAACCACCGTGATCGTGCCGCCGGTGCGGTCGGTGGCCGCGGTCGATATCCGCGGTGGCGGCCCCGGCACCCGCGAGACCGACGTGCTGGCTCCGGAAAACCTCGTCGACGCGATCGACGCGATCGTGCTGTCGGGCGGCTCGGTCTACGGGCTGGGCGCGGCGGACGCGGTGGTGGCGGCGCTGGGCGCGGCGGGCAAGGGCTTTGCGTTCGCCTCAGTGCAGAAGACGGCGCCGATCGTGCCGGCCGCCATCCTGTTCGATCTCGCCAACGGCGGTGACAAGGAGTGGGGCGTGACGCCGCCGTACGCGCGGCTGGGCGCTGCGGCGCTCGAAGCTGCTTCAGCCGATGTGCGGATGGGGTCTGTCGGCGCCGGCACTGGTGCGCGCGCCGGTGCGCTGAAGGGCGGGCTCGGGTCGGCGTCGCTGGTGCTGGCGGATGGATCTGTCGTTGGGGCGCTCGCCGCCGCCAACAGCTTCGGCTCGATGATCATGCCCGGCACACGGGCGTTCTGGGCGGCGCCGTTCGAGATCGGCGACGAATTCGGCGGAGCGCCCATCCCCGCCGGCTATCGCGCCGCGCCGATGGACTGGGGCCTCGCCAAGACCAATCCGTCGCCGCGCGCCAACACCACGCTCGCGGTGGTCGCTACCGACGTGGCGCTGACGCCGGCGCAGGCCAAGCGCGTGGCGATCATGGCGCAGGATGGCCTGGCCCGCGCGATCCGCCCGGTGCACGCGCCGTTCGACGGGGATGTGGTGTTCGTGGTCTCCACGGGAACACGGCCGTTGCCCGCGCCGGCGGCGATGTCGCTGGCGCTCATGGGCGCGGCCGCCGCCGACACGCTGGCCCGCGCCGTGGCGCGCGGCGTCTACCTCGCCACGGCAGTGGGCGGGGAACGGGTCTGGACCGATCTTTCCGACGCTGGATGACGTGTCGCTTGCGGTGGGCCACGACCGCCGCTATCAAGCGCCCTCCCAATCGCGCCCATAGCTCAGCTGGATAGAGCACCAGACTACGAATCGGGGGGTCGGGCGTTCTAATCGCTCTGGGCGCGCCTTTGGGACTTTTCTGGAAATCGGGGTGTACCCGCCCCGCTCACATGGGGGCGCCGCGGCGCCACGGCACGAATTCGGCGCCGCCGTAGCCGAGCAGCTCGCTCTTTGTGCGCGCGCCGGAGGCGACGTCCAGCAGCAGCTCGAAAATCTCCGCGCCCTTGGCATCGACGCTCGCGTCGCCCGTGGCGATCGCGCCGCAGTCGAGATCGATGTCGTCGGCCATGCGGTTGTAGAGGTCGGTGTTGGACGACAGCTTGAGCGAGGGTGACGGCTTGCAGCCAAACGCCGAGCCGCGCCCGGTGGTGAACGCGATCAGCGTGGCGCCGGAAGCCACCTGACCGGTGGCCGAGCAGGGGTCGAACCCGGGACTGTCCATGAACACCAGGCCGCGGGTGCGCAGCTGCTGGGCGTATTCGATCACGTCGGTGAGCGGCGACGTGCCGCTCTTGGCGACGGCGCCGAGCGATTTTTCGAGGATGGTGGAGATGCCGCCGGCGATGTTGCCGGGCGAGGGGTTGGCCTCCATCGTCACGCCATGCAGCGCGGTGTAGCGCTCCCACCACTGCAGGCGCGCGCGCAACGCATCGGCGACCGCCGGAGATGTGGCGCGGTCGATCAGCAGGTGCTCGGCGCCGTAGATTTCCGGTGTCTCCGACAGAATGACGGTTCCGCCCGCCGCCACGAGCCGATCGGCGGCGGCGCCAAGCGCGGGGTTGGAGGTGAGGCCAGACCAGGCATCCGATCCGCCGCACTGCAGGCCGAGCGTGAGCGCCGACGCCGGCGAGGGCGTGCGCCCGATCGCGTTGGCGATCGGCAATAGCGCGCGCAATGCGTCGAGCCCGGCGGCGACGGCCTTGCGCGTGCCGCCGGTGTCCTGGATCGTAAACGCGCGGAAATCGTCGCGGCCGGACAGTCCGTAGTCTTTCGCGAGCCGGCCGACCTGAATCACCTCGCAGCCAAGCCCGACCAGCAGCACGGCGCCGAAGTTTGGATTGGCGGCGGTGCCCCACAACGTGCGCCGCAGGATGTCGAACGCTTCGCCGTCGCTCGCCATGCCGCAGCCGCTGGCGTGGGTGATGGGGACGACGCCATCGACGTTTTCAAATGCGTCGAGCAGGCCGTCGCGTTGCTCGGCGTCGGCGATGAGCCGTGCGACCGTCGCCGAACAGTTCACCGAGGTGAGAATGCCGACGTAGTTGCGCACGCCGATGCGGCCGTCGGCGCGGTGATAGCCGAGAAACGTGCGCTGTGCCGCGTGTGTGATCGGTGCGATCCATCCCGCGCCGTCGCGGCGTTCGCTGGTCATCGCGAGATTGTGCGTGTGCACGTGCGCGCCGGCGGGAATGTTCTCCGACGCGACACCGATGACCTGACCGTACTTCAGCACTGGCGCACCGGCGGTGATCGCGACGGTCGCGATCTTGTGCCCGGCGCGGATGGCGGCGAGCGTCCGCACGGCTTCCGGCGCGGCTTCAGCGCCGGCAGCAAGCGCGTGGCGCGCGATGACGACGTTGTCGCG
>JANNVF010000152.1:0-4401 GCA_031414315.1 Hyphomonadaceae bacterium
AACTTGATCTCGTGCGCCCATCCTTCGCCGGACGGGGCGCGATCAACGAGCTTGCAGAGTTGTGGTTTCACGAAGTCCGGCATCGCTACGGTGGGTGTGGAGACTCGCGGTGTGCGGCTCGCGCGCGCCATCGATCGCGCCTTTTGCTTGCTCTGCCAGACCGCGTCTGCGTCAGCGCTGGTCTTCTTTAGGATGAAGGCGGTGGGCGCCTTGCCCGTGCCGGCCGCAATCTGCGCCATGCTGCGACCGGATGCGACC
Organism: Hyphomonadaceae bacterium; assembly: GCA_031414315.1. Taxonomy (GTDB): domain Bacteria; phylum Pseudomonadota; class Alphaproteobacteria; order Caulobacterales; family Aquidulcibacteraceae; genus VFBF01. Next base: position 259 of record JANNVF010000152.1, read on the forward strand.
GATGTCGTGTTGTCTGCGACAATATCGACGTCCTCGGCGGCGAAGGCATCGCGATGCTTGATCAGCAACCAGTTGGTGCGCTTGCCACCGTTGCGGTCGTGCTTCATGCGTACGAGGACGAAGCTACCCTTCAGGCGCTTGCCGCTGATGACAAACTTGAGTTCGCCTTTTTTTAGCGCCTTCAGAGGATCGTCACCGTCTTCGGTTTCCCAATGGCCGCGATCCCAGAGTTGCACCGTACCGCCGCCGTACTGGCCCTTGGGGATCGTGCCCTCGAAGTCACCATAGTCGAGCGGGTGATCTTCGACCTCTACTGCAAGGCGCTTGTCGTGCGGGTCGAGCGACGGTCCGCGCGTCACGGCCCACGATTTGAAGACGCCGTCGATCTCCAGACGGAAATCCCAGTGCAACCGTGTCGCCGCGTGCTTCTGAATGACGAATCGCGGGTGAGCGGATGGCGCGACTTTCGCGTCGCCGCTCGGTTCTGCCGTTTTTGTGAAGTCACGTTTCTTCCGGTACGTCGACAGCGGGCGCATGCGGCCTAACGTTTCGCCTTGGCGGGCTTGCGCGTCGCAATGGGCGCACGGCGGCGCGGCGTGGACGTTGTGAGCGCGGCCCGTTTCGGCGTTGAGCGTGTGGTGGATCCGCCGAGGCTCCTCTTCAGCGCGTCCATGAGGTCGATGACATTGGTGGCCTCCGGCTCCGGCGCCGCGATGATCTTCTTGCCCTTCATCTTCTTCTCGATCAGCGCGCGTAGCGCTGTCTCGTACCGGTCGGTGAACAGCTTCGGGGTGAACTTGCTCGCCTTCTGGGCGATGATCTTCTGGGCGATCGCGATCATGTCCTTGTCCGAGGTCGCAGCGTCGGCGTGGTCGAAGATCGCGTCTACGTCGCGCACCTCATCTGCGGAACGCAGTGTCGTTGCGAGGATGCCCTTGCCGCGCGGCTCAAGCGCCAGCACCCGCTCGCGCGTCGCCATCACCACGCGCCCCAGCGCAACCTTGCCAACCTGCTCCATCGCCTCGCGGATCACCGCGAACGCCTCCGCCGCCATCTTGCCATCCGGCACCATGCAGTAGGGATGGTCCCAGTACAGCCGATCGATGTCTTCCGCCGGCACGAAGTGCTCGATGTCGATGGCCTTGGTGCTCTCCAGCCGGACGGCATCGAAGTCCTCGGCGTCAAGTATGACGTATTTGTCTTTGTCGACTTCGAAGCCCTTGACCAGATCGGCGCGTTCCAGCGGCTTGCCGGTCTCCGCATCCGTGGTAACCATTCGCACACGATTGTTGGTCTTCGGGTTGATCAGGTGGAAGCGCACATCGCTCGTCGTGCTCAACGCGGAATAGAGCACAACCGGACAGGTCACGAGGGAGAGCTTCAGATGACCCTGCCATGTGGGACGCGATGCCATGACACTCTCCGGAGTCCCTGTGGCGCAACGTGCGCTGACTCCTCCAACGCCCGGCCCGGATTATTGTTTCATGTCGCGCTGCCGGCGGGGGAGCCTCGGTATCGCTTCAAGCTGCCTGCAGATGCCTTGGCCGGCGCAGGCTCTGTGCCAGACCTGCGCCCATGAGGTCCACGAAGTTGTCACGGAAGAAGCGGTCGATGGTGTTTTGCGAGGCGCCGGCGAGCGAGTCGTCGAACCGCTTCAGCGGATTGCGGCCGCCTTCCACGTGCGGGAAGTCCGACGAGAACAGGCATACCTCCTCGCCAGTGTTGGCGATGATCCAGGCCGTGTCCTCGTGCGGGTAGGGCGTGATCCGCACCTGGCGACGCACGATCTCGCTAGGGCGTGCCGAGAGGTTTCGCAGGCGCTCCTCGTTCTTGTTGAAGGCGCTGTGCGCGGAATCCATGAACCGCATCCAGCTCGGCGCCCACGCGGCGCCCAGCTCGATCGCGCCGAACTTCAGACGCGGAAAACGATCCAGCACACCGTCGAAGATCAGCGCCGACAGCGTCTGCATCACCGAGTACGGGATCGGCATGAAGCTGACCGACGTGAAGTTCTCCTCGCCGCCGTGGAAGTCCTTCACGCGCGGCAGGCCGTTGTTGAAGTACGCGGGATTGATCTTTTCCTCGCCACCGACGTGGAACAGGATCGGCAATCCGGCTTCCTGGGCGAGCGCCCAGAGCGGATCGAACCCGATGTGGCTCGGCGCGTGATGCTTCGGGCATTGCGAGGGAATGAGCAGCGCCTTGCAGCCGAGGGCGATCGCTTCCTTCGCGGTGGCCAATGCGCGGTCGAAGTCTTCGAGCGGCACATAGCCTGTGGGCAACAGACGCTGATCGACGCTGCAGAAGTCCGTCATCATCCGGTTGTGCGCTTGCGCGGCGGCGTAGCAGAGATCCAGGTCATCGCTCTGGTCGAGGCCGAAGTTGTTCAGGCAGAACGTCGTGAAAACGAGTTGGCTGGCGAAGCCCAGCAGATCGAGCGTGCGCGGGCGATCTTCCGGCAGGAAGGCGCCGAGCGCCTGATAGTTCTTGCGCAGCAGGATGTTCTCGTCGGCGCCGGCGCGGAACGCGGCGTCGGCCTGCTCGGCGCGCACCTTGTCGGCGAACGCGGCCTTGGCGATCTTGTTTCGGTAGTAGGGCAGGTCAAGGAAGCGCTGTTTCAGGCGCGGATCGAAGAACGCGTCCAGGCAACCCGGCAGCTCCATGAGGTGGGAATCGGCGTCATGGATGATCCTGTCCTGCACGTACGGCATCGGCGCTCTCCCTGGGTGCGCCATCGCTTGCGGACGGCGTCATTGGCCGCGAACCTAGCACGAAAGCCGGCCCGCCGCGTAGACATTAGACGCTGTTAAGTGGCCCTTAAGTGCGTATCGGCGGCATTGCCTTGACAATGCGACGGCCCCGGGACCGTTACAGCACATAGATTGCGCGCCGTTCTGTGGCCGCGTCCCCAGACCAGCGAGCAGGCGTGTCAGACTCCAAGGGCCCATCCGAGGAAACCGTGCTTTGGGTGAAGCATTGGACGTCGCGCCTGTTCAGTTTCAAGCTGACACGGCCGCCGGCGTTCCGCTTTCGCTCGGGCGAGTTCGTGATGATCGGCCTGCCCGGTGAGGCGCGCCCGATCCTGCGGGCGTATTCCATCGCAAGCCCAAGCTACGCGGAGGAACTGGAGTTTCTCTCGATCAAGGTGCCGGACGGGCCCCTGACATCCCGACTGCAGGCGATCCAGACAGGCGACAAGGTGCTGCTGGGCAAGAAGGCGACGGGCACGCTGGTGCATGATGCGCTGAAGCCGGGCAGGCGCCTGTTCCTGATCTCCACCGGCACGGGCCTCGCGCCGTTCCTGAGTGTCGCGCGCGATCCGGAGACGTATCAGAAATTCGAGCAGATCGTTGTCACGCACACCGTGCGCGACGTGGCGGAGCTGGCCTACCGCGACCTGTTCGAGACGGAGATCTTCGATGATCCGCTGATCGGCGAGGAGGCGCGGGCGCAGATCACTTACTATCCCACCGTGACGCGGGAGGCGTTCCACCGCACCGGCCGCATCACCCAGCACATCGAGGACGGCGCACTGTTTCGCGAGCTGGCGATCGCGCATGGCCGGTTCGATCCGTTGCACGACCGTGCGATGATGTGTGGCTCCATGGCGATGATCAAGGATACCGCCGCGCTGATGGAATCCCACGGCCTGAAGGAAGGCTCCAACGCCGAGCCAGGCGACTTCGTGATCGAGCGCGCCTTCGTGGGTTAACGCGCCCGAAAATGCGCAGGTGCGGTTTACGCGGGTGGAGCGAGCCCCTAGCTATCAGGCTCCGCCCCATTTCAGCCGCCGAAGAGAACTCCCATGGATTCCCCGATCCTGCTGCAGGTATTCGTTTTCCTGCTCGCCGCGATCGTGGCGGTGCCGATCGCGAAGCGACTGGGTCTGGGCTCAGTGCTTGGCTATCTGGTGGCTGGCGCGATCATCGGGCCGTTCGGCCTGAAGCTGTTCGGCGATCCCGAAGGCGCCATGCAGGCCGCCGAGTTCGGCGTCATCATCATGCTGTTCCTGATCGGCCTCGAATTGCAGCCAAGCCTGCTGTGGCGAATGCGCACCGCGATCGTCGGCATGGGCGGCGCGCAGGTGGTGGCGAGCGGACTTGCGCTCAGCGGCGTGGCGCTGGCGTTCGGGCTCGACTGGCG
>JANNVF010000153.1:0-1752 GCA_031414315.1 Hyphomonadaceae bacterium
CAACGGCAGCACGGCGCTGATGATGGCGGCCCAGTACGGCACCGAAGATGCGGCGATGCTGATGCTCAAACGTGGCGCGGACCCCAGGCTGCGCAACAGCCGTGGCCAGACCGCCCCCGACCAGGCGCGGCGCCACAGCATCGAACGGCGCATCCTCCACCTCGAAGGCTGCCCATGCGGACGTCGGAAAGCCTTCCATGAAGGCGCGCGCCAGCATCGAACGATCGCGCGTGCGGTCGAGCCAGTCAGCGACCAATGCATGCATCCCGGGATTGTGCCCGACCACGATCATGCCGCCCTCAGTGATGTCGGCGCGAATCTCCGCCCAGATCGTCGTCGGCGCGCTGAGATACAGCGGCTCGACGATGACGAGTGCGGGGGTATGCGCCAGCGCGTCGCGCACGATACGGGCGGTCGCCAGCGTGCGGATCGCCGGTGACGTCACGATCGAGGTGGGGGCAAAACCGGCGTCGACGATCTCCGCCGCCGCCGCCGCCGCGTCCCGCCGACCACGCTCGCTGAGGTCGCGCGCCCGGTCGCTGAAGGCTTCGGTATCGCGCACCGCCTTGGCGTGACGCATCAGAATCAGAATGCTCATCCCGGCGGCGTAGCCCGGCGGAGGCATGGGGGGCAATCGCGAAGCGATGACAAGGCGCGTCGCAACCCCTTGAAGGTGGGGCAAACTTCATGCAACTTTCGGCCCCGGGGGGACGCGGGGGATGCTCAGAGCATCGTCGCCAGTGCGCATGACCGGCGCGACCGAGGATCTGGAGCGCGCGCGCTTCGGGTTGGATCGGCGTCTGCCAGCTATGTCGGCGCGGACGATCCTGCGAGGATCGCAGGTGATTGCGCTTGCGCTCATTGGCTATGCAATCTGGTCCGGGCTCAGGTACGCGCCGGGGGCCGTGTTCGACGGCGCACACGCCCTTGCGTTCCTGTTGTTCGCGAGCTTCGTAATCCTTCGTCTGTTCGCCGCCGCCGCCGCCATGATGCCGACCGACAACGCGGAGACGCGCTGGGAAGGCCCGCTGCCGGTCTACACCATCCTGTGTCCGCTTTATCGCGAAGCGCCTTCGGTCCCCGCCCTCGTCGCGGCTCTACTGCGGCTTGACTACGCCGGTATTATGGCGCAAACGCCACCACCTCTGAGATGCGGATCGGCCTCGAATTTTCTACATTGAGGCATGACAGAAATCAGAACCGTCACCACACTCGTTTCCAAGCGCGACGCGATTGAACGAGCAATCGCCAACTACGAAGCCGCGTTGGGACAAGCCCGTCACGACCTCGCCGCGCTGAACGCGACCATCGCGCATTTCCAGCGGACTGACGAGAAGTCGGACGTAACGCCGTACTTCGATCTGCATCGTCTCTTCCGCCGTGGTGAGATGGGCAAGCTGGCGAAGGACATGCTGACGGCAGAAGGTCCGTTGACGACGACCGAGATTGCGGAGCGGATCGTCGCCGTAAAGGGCTTCGATACTGGCAACCACGTACTGCGGAAAGCCGTGGCCTACCGGCTCGTACATGCCCTTCGTCTCGGTCACGCGGCGGGCCGGTTCACCGATGAAGGCAAGCGGAAGAACGTTCGTGTCTGGAGCCTGCCGAGCTAGGTCAGTTCCCAGGCGTCCACCGGATCGCCGTCTTCGGTGGTGACGATGAAGATGGCCCTGTTGGGTAGCACGCTGACCTGCACGATCTGGTTCGTGTCCTTGTGGGCGTACCACTGGTCATGACCGGGGCCGATCTGCG
>JANNVF010000154.1:0-2918 GCA_031414315.1 Hyphomonadaceae bacterium
GCCCTGTGCGTACTGTTCGGCGATCACGCGACCATTGTGGATCACGACGACCGCCTTGGTCGCACGGGCGGGCCCGCGACCTGGCTCGGCGAACGCCGTATCGATCGCGCGTTGCAAAGCGGCGCCTTGAGTGACGACACGATCGGCGCCGGCGATTTCCGGCAACAACACCGGGCCGTGCGCGAGCGGCTGCAACGCCGTCGGCGCCGCTACATCGGGAAACACGATCGTGCAACCGCGACCTTCCGTGTAGACCGCGCTGCGCTCGATCCCACCTGCCACCCGCGTGCGTACTTCGCGTTTTTCGCGATCGACGTGATAGCGCACCGACCAGTCGATCAACCCCATGCCGGGTTGCGGGCGCATGTGTTCGGCGTAAGCCGTCTCTGGCGCAATGCCGGAGATGAACGCCTTGCTGCACAGGGTCTGGCTGACCGCGCCGCTGGCTTCGCGCAGGAGCGAAGCCGGCGCCGCCGCACACGCCTCAAGAGGCGCCGCCAGCGCCAGCACGATCAGAACCCGCCACATCATCATTGCACTCCGCTCGATCAGGGTCGCTCTTGGCGGCCAGCACCCGGATCGTTATACGAGCAAAGCTCGCATTGGCGTACTCGGAGAACCGGAATGGCGAAGGCCGCGAGGAGTACGAAGAAAAGTGTTGATTCCAAACGACGTTTGCCGACGCGGGCGAACGCGCTGAACACCGTGGAGACGATCTTCGAGGCGACGGCTCGCATCCTGCAGCGCGACGGACTGGCCGCCCTGAACACCAATCGCATCGCCGAGACCGCCGGCGTCAGCATCGGCGCGCTCTACGGCTATTTCCCCAACAAGGACGCGATCCTGCTGGCCATGGCGCGCCGCGAACTCGATGCCCTGCGTGATCGCGTGGCGACGGCGTTGCTTGCCGTGGACGACGAGGTCCATCCCGTCCGGCGCGCCATCCGCGCGCTGATCAAGGGATACAGTGTGCGCAACCGGGCGCGGCGCATCCTGATGGAGACCCTATTCTCCCGTGGCGGCTCGGAAGACATGGCCCGGCCGGTGTCGGAGATTGCGCGTCTCGTGGCGGCGCAGGGCGCGAGACTTTACCCTGAGGGCGCCGCCGCACCCTCGCCCGTAGGACTGTTCGTGCTTACGCAGGCTGTGGACAGCGTGGTGCGTACCGCGACCTACGAGAACGTGCCGTACCTGCAGTCGCAGGAGTTCGAGGACGAACTCGTGCGACTCGTCATGGGCTATCTGCTGCTTCCGCCTGGGTCAGCGAAGGCGTAGGACGTAAAGTCCTCTCGCGCCTAGTACGACACGAGGTTGCTGAAGCCGCCGAAGATCATCCGCTTGCCGTCGAACGGCGCATCCTTCGGGTTCATGTCCTTCATGCGCGCATCGGCCATCACCTTGGCGTTCACCCGGTCCCGGTGGGCGCGGGATTTGTAGACGATCCAGGAGAAGATCACCGTCTCGCCCGCCTTCAGCTTCACGCTTTGTGGGAAGGACGTCGTCTTGCCGGGCTTCACGTCGTCGGCCACCCACTCGTGGTACGCCACCGCGCCGTGCTCCATCCAGACCTTGCCGGCCAGCTTCGCCAGTTTCTTGTAAGCGTCCAGGTTCGCCGTCGGCACCGGCACCACGAAACCATCGACATACGCCATCTGAATTCTCCTTGAGGGCCGCGATCATCCGACGATCGGCGAAAACCTGTCCAGTCCCAACGCCGTGAACACGTGGGTTGTTTCCGCCGGCGGGTCCGCGACATCGCCCGCGCTTCAGTTTATACCGGCGCGAGCAATGATTTGGCGGTGATCCCATGACCGAGAAGACCTGGCGCAAGCGCAAGATCGGCAACATCAGCTTGAGTCCGGAGACCCTGATGATGGGCTACGGCTACGACCCGATGCTGTCGGAAGGCTCGCTGAAGCCGCCGCAGTTCTCAACCTCGACGTTCGTGTTCAGGACCGCCGAGGACGGCAAGAATTTCTTCGCCACCATGCAGGGCCGGCGCAAGCTCGGCCCCGGCGAGGAGCCGGGCCTGGTCTATTCGCGCTTCAACAACCCCAACCTCGAAGTGCTGGAGGATCGCCTCGCCATCTGGGACGAGGCGGAGGCGTCGCTCGCGTTCGGCTCCGGCATGGCGGCGATTTCCACCTGCCTGCTCGCCTACGTGCGCCCCGGCGACGTGGTGCTGCAGTCGCAGCCGATCTACGGCGGCACGGAGACGCTGATCAATTCGATCCTGCCGGAGTTCGGCGTCAAACAGGTTGGCTTCAGCGTCGAGGGCGGCACGGCGGTGATGTTCGCGGCGGTCGAGGAAGCCAAGAAGCTTGGCCGGATCGCGGCGATCTTCCTGGAAACCCCCGGCAACCCGACCAACGGACTCGTCGATATTTCAGAGTGCCGCAAACTGTCGGAGGCGCTCTCCATCGGCGATTTCCGTCCGCCCGTCATCGTCGACAACACGATGCTGGGGCCGATCTTCTGCACGCCGCTGGCGCACGGCGCCGACATCACGGTGACGTCGTTGACCAAATACGTCGGCGGCCATTCCGACCTCATCGCCGGCGGCGCGTCGGGCTCGAAGCTGATGTTGCAGCCGGTGCGCCGGATGCGCTCCACCATCGGCACCATGTGCGACCCGCACACGGCGTGGCTGCTGATGCGCTCGCTGGAAACTTTGAAGCTGCGCATGGAGGCCGGCGCGCGCGGCGCGAAGATCGTCGCCGAGTTCCTGCGCGGCCACCCGAAGATCGACAATGTCTGGTATCTCGACTTCCTGCCGGCCGATCACGAGGACCGCGAGGTGCACGAGCGGCAGAACAAGAGCGCGGGCTCGACGTTTTCCTTTGAAGTGAAGGGCGGCGAAAAGGCCGCGTTCGCGGTTCTCGACAACCTGCAGGTGATCAAGCTCGCGGTCAGCCTCG
>JANNVF010000155.1:0-2016 GCA_031414315.1 Hyphomonadaceae bacterium
GTCCATGCCGTCAAACACGCGCCTGACCATCGCGGCGTAGGCGGCGGGCGTTGGCGGCTCCGGCTCGTTGAAGTACGGCACGCCGAGGCCGCCGCCGAGATCGAGGCGCTCGACGGAAAGCCCTTGCGCACGGGCGTCTTCCGCCAAGCGGCGCAGCACACCGAATGCACTCTCCAGCGGCGCCAGATCGCGGATCTGGCTGCCGATGTGCACCGCGAAGCCCTTCGCGTCGATCAGCGGATTGCGATGCGCCCGTGCGTAGAGCGTGCGTGCGAGATCGACGCTGACGCCGAACTTGGCGGTGGTCTTGCCGGTGGAAATCTTGTCGTGCCCGCCCGCCCCCACGTCCGGGTTGATGCGGATCGCGATCGCGGCCGGTTGTCCGTGCAGCGCGACGACGCGTTCGAGCATCTCGTACTCGGTCGCGGATTCGACATTGATCTGATGCACGCCGACGGACATCGCGTAAGCAAGTTCCGCCTCGGTCTTGCCGACGCCGGAGAACACGATGCGCTCGGGCGGCACGCCTGCGGTCAGCGCGCGCTGGATCTCTCCGGCCGACACCGTGTCCGCGCCGGCGCCGAGCCGCGCGAGGGTGGCGATCACGGCGATGTTGCTGTTGGCTTTCACCGCATAGGCGACGAGCGGATCGAGCGGCGCGAAGGCGTCCTTGAACACGCGGTAGTGCCGCTCCAGCGTTGCGCTCGAATACACGTACACCGGCGTGCCGACCGCATCCGCGATCGCGCGCAGCGAAACGTCCTCGCAGGCGAGGACGCCGTCACGATAGTCGAAGTGGTTCACCGCGCGCCGATCACTGCGGTGGCGGCGGCGTGACAGGCGGCTGGTTCGGCGATGACGGCGCCGGGATGATCACCGTCTGGCGCTGCTTTTCCTGCTTGGCCTTTTCAGCGGCGTCGATCCTGGCCTGCTGCTCGGCGTCGTACTGACGGCGCGCCTCGCCGAACTGCGGCGGCGGCTTTTCAAGGCCGCCCTTGAGGCCGCACGCGCCGAGCGTGGCGACGAGCGCTATGAGAACTGCGGTGCGGATCGGCTTCATTCGTCGGTCCCTTCAACCAAGGTTTCGTTCGCAAGGCGCTGCTTCCAGAGCGCCACCTGTTCACGCACGCGGACGGGCGCTGTGCCTCCGGTGCTAGCACGGCTTGCCGCCGATTGCTCCACGGTCAGCAGCGCGCGCGCTGCTTCGGTGATGCGTGGCTCGATGGCCTGGAACTCCGCGAGTGGCAGCTCCGAGAGCGTGGCGATCTTCAGCGTCTCCGCGCGCTTCACCACGGCGCCGGTGACATGGTGGGCTTCGCGGAACGGCATCCCCAGGTCGTGCACCAGCCAGTCGGCGAGATCGGTGGCGGTGGAGTAGCCCCGCGTCGCGCCTTCGCGGAGCGCCGCGCGATCGAACGTCATGGTCTCGATCATGCCGGTCATCGCGCGGGTACAGAGATCGAACGTGTCGAACGCCTCGAACGTCAACGCCTTGTCGTCCTGCAGATCCTTGGCGTAGGCGAGCGGCAGCTTCTGCAGGATCGCCGAGAGAGCCGCGAAGTTGGAAGTGATCCTCGCGGCTTTTGCGCGGACGAGTTCGGCCGCGTCCGGATTGCGCTTCTGTGGCATGATCGAGGAGCCGGTGGACCATGCATCGGACAACCGCGCGAATCCAAATTGTGGGCTCGTCCACAGCACGATTTCTTCCGCTAGCCGCGACAGATGCGTCGCGGCGATCGAGAGCGCGGCCAATGCCTGCAAGGCGAAGTCGCGCGAGGCCACGGCGTCAAGCGAGTTTGCGGCCGGTCCGTCGAAACCGAGCGCGTCGGCGGTCATGTAGCGGTCGATATCGAAGCTTGTGCCGGCCAGCGCCGCAGCGCCCAGCGGGCAGCCTTCGCCGGCGACGCCGGCGGCGCCCGCGAGCCGCATGAAATCGCGCTCGAACATCTCGACGTAGGCGAGCAGGTGGTGGCCGAGCGTCACCGGTTGCGCGGTCTGCAGGTGCGTGAAGCCGGG
>JANNVF010000156.1:0-1852 GCA_031414315.1 Hyphomonadaceae bacterium
TCGACACGCTGTTCGGCTTCGAGTGGGAGCTGACCAAGAGCCCCGCCGGCGCGCACCAGTGGAAGCCGAAGGGCGACGCCGGTCGCAACGTCGAAGATGCATTCGATCCGACCAAGAAGCACCAGCCGATGATGACCACGGCGGACATGGCGCTGCGCATGGACCCTGCGTACGAGAAGATCTCGCGCCGTTTCCACCAGAACCCCGCCGAGTTCGCCGACGCGTTCTCCCGCGCGTGGTTCAAGCTCACGCACCGCGACATGGGCCCGAAGTCGCTCTACCGCGGCAAGCTCGTGCCGAAGGAAACACTGATCTGGCAGGACCCGATCTCCGGCGCGCCCAGCACCATCGACGGCGCCGACGCCGATGCACTGAAGGCGAAGATCCTCGCGACCGGCCTGTCGGTGCAGCAACTCGCCTCGGCGGCGTGGGCCTCGGCCTCGACGTTCCGCGGCTCCGACAAGCGCGGCGGCGCCAACGGCGCGCGCGTGCGTCTCAGCCCGCAGAAGGATTGGGCGGTGAACAACCCGGCCGATCTCGCCAAGGTGATCTCGGCGCTGGAAGGCATCCAGAAGGAGTTCAATGCCGGCGCGAAGAAAGTCTCGCTCGCCGATCTCATTGTCCTCGGTGGCAATGCGGCGGTGGAGAAGGCGGCGAAGGCCGGCGGCGTGGATGTGAAGGTCCCCTTCGCGCCGGGCCGCGGCGACGCCACGCAGGCGGAAACCGAAGTGCACTCGTTCGACTTCCTCGAGCCGAAGGCCGACGGGTTCCGCAACTACGTGCGCAAGCCGATCATGGCGGTCGAGGAACACCTCGTCGACCGTGCACAACTGCTGACCCTGACGGGACCGGAAATGACCGTGCTGATCGGCGGCCTGCGCGCGCTGCAGGTGGGCGATGCGAAGCTCGGCGTGCTCACCACGCGCCCGGGCACGCTGTCGAACGACTTCTTCGTCAACCTGCTCGACATGGGCACGAAGTGGAAGGCTGCGTCCGACAAGGATGACAACCTGTTCGAAGGCCGCGACCGCAAAACCGATCAGGTGAAGTGGACGGCCACCCGCGCCGATCTCATCTTCGGCTCGCACTCGCAGCTGCGCGCGTTCGCCGAAGTCTATGGCGCGAGCGACGCAAAGGAGAAGTTCGTGAAGGACTTCGCCGCCGCGTGGGCGAAGGTGATGAACCTCGATCGCTTCGATCTGACCTGATCCATGAAGTAAAGTTCGACGCATTAGAACCCCCTCCCGCCTGCGTGGGAGGGGGTTCGTTGATCTGCGCTCAGGGCTTCCCGTCAGCCTTCCGAGGCGCGAAATATTAAGTTAGCGAAAACGCTGTGCGGGCGCCTCGGAACGGTGCAGATTGTTTGCGCATTCGAATGAACGCAAGGGACGGCGGGCGTCGATAGTTTCGGGGGACATCATGGGCACCTTTCAGCGCGCGACGAAGCTCCCGGAAATCATTTCGCTCGACGTGCTGCGCGACGCGATCCCCGATTACGCCAAGGACATCCGGCTGAACCTCAGCGCCCTTATCAATGACAAGTTGCTGTCCGAGCAGCAGAAGTGGGGCGCCATGATTTCTGCGGCGCATGCCAGTGGATGCTGGGCGCTGTACCTTGCCGTCGACACCGACGCGCAGACCCGCATCTCCGCCGAAGCCTGCCTCGCAGCCAAGTCCGCCGCCGCGATCATGGCGATGAACAACGTCTACTACCGGTCCCTGCACCTCCTGGAAAATCAGGAGTACACCACGCTGCGCACCGGCCTGCGGGTGAATGTGACGGCCAGCCCCGGTGTCGCCAGCGGCGATTTCGAGTTCTGGTGTTTCGTGGCCTCGGCGATCAACAGTTGCG
>JANNVF010000157.1:0-5156 GCA_031414315.1 Hyphomonadaceae bacterium
AGTCCTTGTCGGCGCCGCCGTTGGCGGCATAGAGCGCGTAGAGCGCTTCTGCCTGCGCGCCCAATGGCGTTGAGGCGCCGGCCTTGGCGGCGGCGTCCTGCGCGAGCTTGAGATCCTTGAGCATCATCATGGTGGCGAAGCCCGGCGCGTAGTCGCGGTTGGCTGGCGATGTGGGCACCGGGCCGGGCACGGGGCAATAGGCGGTCATCGACCAGCACTGGCCCGACGCCTTCGACGAGATGTTGAAGAAATCCTGCGCGTCGAGGCCGAGTTTCTCGGCCAGCGCGAACGCCTCGCACGTCCCGATCATGGAAATGCCCAGCAGCATGTTGTTGCAGATCTTGGCCGCTTGTCCCGCCCCATGCCCGCCGGCGCGGATCACCGCGCGGCCCATTGGCGCCAGCACCTTCTCGACATCGGCAAAGCGCTCCTTGGCGCAACCGACCATGAAGGTCAGCGTGCCGCCCGCCGCCGCCGCGACCCCGCCGGAGACCGGCGCATCGGCGAACGCAAAGCCTTTCTCCTCCATCGCCTTCGCCACCGCGCGCGCGCTGTCGACGTCGATCGTGGAGCAGTCGATCAGCAACGCGCCGGGGGCGGCGGCGGCGCCAACCTGATCGCCGTAGACCGACCGCACATGCGGGCCGGCCGGCAGCATCGTCACCACCACATCGGCGCCCTTGGCTGCGTCCGCAGCTGAGGCCGCCACCTCGCAGCCCGCCGCCTTTACGCGGGCCAGCGCACCAGCATCGAGATCGAACGCGCGCACCGTGCGGCCGGCTTTGGCGAGGTTCGCGGCCATGCCGCCGCCCATGTTGCCGAGGCCGATGAAGGCGGTGGTGGTCATCGCTGCGCACTCCTTACTCACAGACCGGCGCCGCGTTCGCTCAACGGCGAATTCCGCGCCGCTCTGGCGTCAAAAACGACTCACCTTAGCCTTGCGTCTTGGAAAGGCTCCAGTGGGGCCGGGGCAATCGGAGTGGGCGCGTGACATTCTCCTGGCAGGGCGCGAGCGGCCGTTGGTACGAATTTGACGTAGCCCGGTCCAAGCGGGCCTGGGAGCCGGTGGGCGGCGTCTACATGTTCGTGAAGCCGGGCGACATCCCGACGATGGAGGCCGGCGGCCCCATCAGCCTCTACATCGCGCAGACCGCGAGTTTCGCTGAAAGTCTTGCCCGCCATGACGTCTGGGGCGCGGCGCAGGCGCTGGGCGCGGCCGAGATCCACCTGCTGGTTGTCCCCGACCCACGCCGCCGCGCCGAAATCGAGCAGGACATCTTCAAGTCCCACACGCCGATCCTGAGCCGCCAGCAGGCCAAGGCCGCCGGCCCCGCCGCCAACTCCATGGCCCCGCCGCCGCAGCCGTTCCGGGGCTACAGCTCGGGGTACAGCGCCACGGGCTGACGCACAGGCACGCGTCTTCGCCCCTCTCCCATCTACGGGAGAGAGTTGCATCGTGCCCTTCGGCCTTGCGGGACACTTTTCGACGTTCACGGGGGAGCTGTCTGCAACGCGGACTGAGGGGGCTAGCTCGTGTCCGGCAACAGCAAGTCAAAACCGCACGCGGATGCAGGCGCGCGCGCCATCACGCACGGCGGCAGGCACAGCACCGGAACGTAGTGCGCATGCCGATGCGCCTCCCAGCCGCGCAGCTGCCGCGCGAGATACTTGCCGGCCGCCCACGGATCATCCGCGATCCACGCGAGAAACCTGATACGCGCCTCGACCGTCGCGTCATCCTCGCCGTCGCGCCGCAGCGCCCAGCCATTCTCCTCGCAGATCTCCAGAATGCGCGCGAACCGCGCCTTCACCACCGCCCGCCGCTCCAGCACGCGCAATGCAAACTGCACCGGCGCGCCGAAGACGGCGAGCAGGGTGGCGATCACCTGATCGAGCAACGTTGGCGTATGTGCGTTTTCATCATTCATGCACGCAGTTTACATCAGGTTTCTGGGTGTCGGACTGGAAATTTCTATCCGCATGGCGCGCGCACCAAATGCGTTGGGGCGCATACGCACGACCGGGAACGCATCACAGCCTGTCCGTGGAAATCCTGCAGCAGATTGGCGTCTGCGCCTATCCGCGTACTTCCTGCGTGTCACGCGGTCGCTTTCGGCAGCACGCCCGGCAACAGCCGATCGAAGTGGCGCCGCAGCGCCGCGTAGCACTCGCACGATTGCTGCTCGAGATGCGCGCGATCGACGATGGTGATGGCGCCGCGGCCACCCTTGATCGCGCCGTGTTCGGCGAGCTGGCCGACGATACGCGTGACATAGGTGCGCTGCACACCGAGCATTTCGGCGATGAAATCGTGCGTCACCGGGAGATCGCTGACGCCCACACGGTCATGCGTCGCCAGCAGCCAGCGCGCGAGCCGCGCCTCCACATCGTGCACCGCGTTGCAGGCCGCCGACTGCATGACCTGCGCCAGCAGACAGTCCGAATACCGCTCGAAATGGTCGCGCAGCGTATGCGATCCGGCCTTCGCGTCCTCCAGCTCTTCGATGGACAGCTTCAGCGCAGCGCCGGCCATCTGGATCACGCCGCGGGTATAGGCAGGTTTTTCGCCAGCGCTGACGATGCCGCCGATGGCGCCTTCGTAGCCGATCATCGCGGCTTCTGCGGCAGCGCCTTCGCGCATGTCGAGCACGAGCGCGGCAATCATGCCCTGTTCGGGAAAGTGCACATCAACGACGTTATCACCCGGTTCAAACAGCACCGCGCCGCGCGCCAGCGTCACGCGCTGGAAATGCCGCTCGATCCGCGCGCGGTCAGGCGCCGACAGCGCTGTGATCAGTCGGTTAGCCGACATGCTCTGGCTCCCATGCCCGCGATGCAGGGCGTTGTTCAGGGGCACGCCACGGATCGACTGATCGTTAACTGGCGGACAGGCCAGGAGTTCCCTCCGAGGGAACAATTCAGGGGCGCAGCGCGTCCGCCTGCAGCGCGACGCTCACAACGGCGTCCACTCCTGCCCCGCCGGCAGCGGCGCAAAAATCTCGTCCAGCATCGCGTCGGTGACGCCCTCCAGGGCAACCGGGCTCCACTGCGGCGCGTTGTCCTTGTCGACGATTACGGCGCGCACGCCTTCGAGGAAGTCGTGGCGCTGCACGACGCGGGCGCCGATGCGATATTCCATGGCCATGTTGTCGGCGAAGGTCTTCATGTTCGCGCCTAGCCGGATCTGGCGCAGCGCCACCTTCAGCGTCTGCGGCGATTTCGTCTTGAGCGTGGCGAGCTGCTGCTGCGGCCAGCTGTCACCCTCCGCGCCCGCCGTGCGCTCCAGCGCCGCGAAGATCTCCTCCATCGTGTCGAATCCGAACAGCGGGACGAGCGCGCCTGGCGCCGGCACGATGGGCTTGCGTTTGGCTTCGCAGAGCGCGTCGAGACCCGACCGCAGCGCGCTCATCGGCTCATGCGTGTCAGCGGCGCCGGCGATCTGCGCGCGCACCGCGCCGAGCAATTCCGATGGCACGAGGTGGGTGGCGATGCCCGCCGTCACGCACTCCTCCCCCTTCAGCCGCGCGCCGGTGAGCGCGAGCCACACCCCGAACTCCGGCTCCGGCAGGCGCGGCAGGAACCAGCCGCCGCCCACGTCCGGGAACAGCCCGATGCCGGTTTCCGGCATCGCGAACGTCGTGCGTTCCGTCGCGACGCGGAAGTGTCCGTGCACCGAAATGCCGACACCGCCGCCCATGGTCACGCCGTCGATCAGCGCGACGTAGGGCTTGGGATAGTCGTGAATGAGGTGATTGAGCCGGTATTCGGTGTGGAAAAATTCCCGCGCCTCCGCGCCATCCTGCGCGCCACTTTCCGCAAGCATGCGGATGTCGCCACCGGCGCAGAACCCGCGCGTGCCGGGCGCATGATCCACAACCACCACCGTGACCGCCGGATCGTCCCGCCACGCCAGCAATGCCTCGGTCATCGCCCGGCACATGCCGGTATTCAGCGCGTGCAGCGCGGTCGGCCGGTTGAGCGTGATGCGGCCGAGGTGGCCTTCCACGCGGGCGATGATGTCGGGCGTCCCGGTCATCCGTTTCCTCTGGCCGCCACGCCGATGGCGGGGAAATCACAGAACGCGCCGTCGAGGCCGCGCGCGAACAACAATCGCAACTCCGCCGCCATGTCACCGCGCCCGGCGGGATCGGCCCCGCGCCGCAGCTCCAGCGGCAGGAACGAGTTCTCGGCGCGGAAGGTCCACGCGTGCACCTTGAGCCCCGCTTCGTGCGCCCGCGCGATGAGATCTGTCGGCGCGGTGGAGCGGCCGTCGCCATCGCGCGGCAGCAGCATGGTCTTCTCCACCCCGATCGCGCCCGCATAGGTGCTGATCCGCGTGAGGCCCGCGTCGCTCATCATCGACGCATACGTCGTGCCCGGCCGGTCGAACGGCCCGCCCGCCAGTGACGCAAGCTGCACGCGACGCACATCCGTCTGCCCGGCGATGCGGCGCAGGTTGTCGACCTCGAACGACTGGATGAAGATCGGCGCCTCCTGCGTCGTGAGGTTCCGCGCGCGCAGGGCGTCGAGCAGCGGCTTGTCGTGCGGCAGGCTGAGCCTGTCGAAATAGGTCGGGTGCTTGGTCTCCGGGTAGACGCCGACGATGCGCCCGAGCCGCGTCCCTTCCGCGAGGGCGAGATCGAGTGCCTCGTCGAACGTGGGGATCGTCTCCTGGCCATCGTACGCCGTGTTGGCGGCGCGCAGCTGCGGCAGGCGCTCCTTGCAGCGCAGCGTCTTCAGTTCGGCCAGCGTGAAGTCCTCGGTGAACCAGCCGGTGACGGCGGCGCCATCGATCGTCTTCGTCGCCCGCCGCGCCGCGAACGCGGGATGATCCGCCACGTTCGTCGTGCCCGAGATGTCGTTCTCGTGGCGGCAGACCAGCACGCCATCCTTCGTCAGCACCAGATCCGGCTCGATGAAGTCGGCGCCCTGCGCGATGGCGAGGCGATAGGCGGCCATCGTGTGCTCCGGCCGTTCCCCGCTCGCGCCGCGATGGGCGATGATGAAGGGCGCGCGCATGGCCTGTATCCGCTTCTCAGATTTGCCGAACAGCGCGCAGCCGCCCGCGACCGCAGGAGTCGAATGGCTCGTGCCGGAGGAGGTCGTGTAAAATTGCTGGCCGAGCGGGAAAACCGCACCTCGCAATGGGCGCTGGT